>QIAS01000542.1 GCA_003225615.1 Acidobacteriota bacterium
TTCGGTGAAGCGGAACGATCCGAAGTACCACACGATGGTGAACATCCCCAGCAGAAACCCCGCATCACCAATACGGTTAACAATGAACGCTTTGTTGGCCGCGTCACTCGCCGACTTGCGATGGAAATAGAAACCAATCAACAAATAAGAACAAAGACCGACGCCTTCCCACCCCACAAATAGCAAAGCATAGTTATTGCCCAGAATCAAAGTCAGCATAGAGAACATGAACAGGTTCAGGTATCCAAAAAATCTGTAATACCCACCTTCATGCGCCATGTATCCAACGGAATAAATATGAATCAGCATCCCCACTCCGGTAACGAACAGCAGCCAGATGCTGGAAAGAGGATCGAGCAAAAAACCCGCTTCGG
>QIAS01000348.1 GCA_003225615.1 Acidobacteriota bacterium
CTCAGGTGGCGTCGTGGTGCTCGACGATAGCACGTGTATAGTGAAGTTCGCCCTTCGCACCATGAAGTTCTACCAACACGAAAGTTGCGGCTGGTGCATTCCCTGCCGCGAGGGAACCGACTGGCTGAAGAAAACCCTTACCCGCTTCCATGCCGGAGGGGGACTGAAAAAAGACATCGACAACATTCAATATCTCGCGGAAAACATGCTGGGCAGAACGTTCTGTCCCTTGGGCGACGCCGCAGCCATGCCGACAATCGCATTCGTAAAGAAATTCAGAAAGGAATTTGAGGACCACCTGGAAGGAAAACCGTGACAGTTTGAAAAAGAGGCAGCGATAGAGCAGCTACCCGTAATGGCGTAGCGCCGGACAAAAAGAAAGATTCATGGCAGACGCACCCAAAGAAATAAGCCTCACGGTCGACGGCAAGAAAGTTACCTCTCCCCCCGGCACCCTGCTCATCGAGGCCTGCAAGACGGTCGGCATCGAAGTGCCCTCCTTTTGCTATTACCCCAATTTCTCTTTGCAGGGCGCTTGCCGCATGTGCCTGGTGAAGATCGAGAAAATGCCGAAGCTGCAAACCGCCTGCACCACGGTCATCAGCGAAGCCATGACCGTCACCACCAATAATGAGGAAGTTCGCCAGGCTCGCAAAGCGATGCTCGAGATGCTGCTCGGCAATCATCCGCTCGATTGCCCGGTATGCGACGCGGGCGGCGAATGCGAATTGCAGGATATGACTTTCTCTTATGGAGCGGCCGAGTCCAAATTCATGGAGGCCAAGAACCACAAGGACGAGCAGCAATGGTCGCCCGTGGTGTATTTCGATCGCCCGCGCTGCATACTTTGCTACCGCTGCGTGCGGGTCTGCGGAGAAGGCATGGACGTGTGGGCGCTCGGCGTGCAGAACCGCGGGGTCGTTTCTGTCATCGCACCTAATAAAGAAGACCATCTGGAGTGCGAAGAATGCGGCATGTGCATCGACATCTGTCCCGTGGGCGCGCTGACTTCTGGCGCTTATCGCTACAAAACCCGCCCCTGGGAAATGAAGCACGTCGGCACCATCTGTACGCACTGTGGAGATGGCTGCAAGACAACGTTGGGTGTGCGTCGGGCGGAGAGCGGCTTGCAGATCGTCCGCGGCGACAACCGCGACAAGAGCGGCATCAATGGTGACTTCCTCTGCATCAAGGGCCGCTATGCTTTTGATTTTGCCGACAATCCCGAGCGACTTAAACAGCCTCTGGTGCGCAAGGATGGCCGCCTGCTACCAGCCACCTGGGAAGAGGCTTTCGAGTTGATCGGCAAACGCTTTTCTGAAATTCGCGACAAAGACGGACAATCTATTGGCGTCGTGGGTTCGACCCGCACTACAAATGAAGAAAATTATCTTTTGTCGAAGTTTGCGCGGCTGGTGCTGAAGACCAACAACATCGACCACCATCGCACGGCAGACTTCCCTGCTTTTGCGGCAGCGCTGGCGGGTAAAACAGATCGTACGGCAAGCATGCGCGACGTCTTCAATGCCCCCGCAATCTTGCTGATCGGCAACAATCCGACTGACCAGCATCCGCTGCTCGCCTGGCAGATTCGCAACAACGTCCGCCTGCATCGGGCGCGCCTTTACGCGATCAATTGCCAACCCATCAAGCTGCGTCGCCAGGCGACCAATTTCATGGAGATTCCATCGGGTGCTGAGGGGAAAGTCGCGGCATTTCTTGCCGGCGACGATACCGCAGCCGACGCGCTCACAAGTGCCACGGCAAGCCGCGACGGCTGGAGACAGTTGCGAGAGAAGCTGCGCACCGAGCAGAATCTTGTCATCATTTTCGGATCCGAAATCCGCGGAAACGACTTACCCACTCTAGTGAAATTCGGCTTGGCGATTCCCGGCGCGAAGTTTGTCTGCCTGGGCGATTACGCCAATTCGCGTGGCGCCGCCGATATGGGCCTCTACCCGGATCTGCTTCCCGGATATCACCGCGTGGCCGACGCCGGAAAGTTCCACGAAGAATGGGGCAAGATACCGTCTGCCCCGGGCATTGCTCTTCCTGCAATGGCCGACGCAGCGAAAACAGGCAAGCTTAAAGGACTGTATGTGGTCGGTGCAAATCCGGTTGCTCGACTTGGCTTCGATCCGTTCGCATTTTCAAAAAGCTTCGTCGTCGTGCAGGACATGTTCTTAACGGAAACGGCGTCGATTGCCGACGTTGTCCTGCCAGTGGCCAATGCCTACGAGAAGTCGGGTACTTTCACCAACACCTGTGGCGACCTGCAACTACTCAAAAAAGCTGGTGAGGTCAGCGATACGAAACCGGACTTTGAAATCATTGTCCGCATCGCCGATGCCATGGGATTCGATGTTCGCAAGCTCGTGCCTTTTGGAACCGGTACACGCGCCGACATGGGGCAGTCTCGCGGAGCGCAATCCGGAGAGGCTGATCGCCACGCAGTCTGGCTGGAGGCTCACGGCCTTGAACCCAAAATGAGTCCGTTTGATCCAATGGCCATTCTGGATGAGATCCAGCGCCTGGTACCGGGTTATGACGTTTCCCAAATCAATCTGCTGTCCGGCAATGACCAGCACACTAATTTGATGTCGCAGAGCGCTGGAAGCGCAGCGCACGATGGGAGCTTGATCGCGCCTGCCAACGACGATCTGTTCACCTCAGGTACGTTGGGGCGTTATTCGCGCGCCCTGAATTCCGTCATTGAGAACCGCCATCTGCAGCCGGCAGAAACGGAAGTCGCTGCCGATTGAAGGTTTTCACCACTCAGAGGGTGAGACGCCCTCATAACAGGGACGCCGACGCTAGGCTCTGAACACTCGACTTACATAGTTCCAGGACAAAGAATTGCTGAGCATCACCACCTTCGTCATCGTCTCCATCATTAAGTCTGTAATCGCAATTCTTCTCCTGCTGACTGCTGTCGCCTACACCGTATGGCTGGAGCGCAAAGTTGTGGGACACATTCAGAACCGCTGGGGTCCCACGCGGGTGGGGCCGTTTGGCCTGCTGCAACCGCTAGCCGACGGACTCAAATTCATCTTGAAAGAAGATTTGACTCCGCCGCATGTGTATAAGCCTCTTTACATCGCGGCGCCGATGATTGCAGTAATTTTCGCGATAACATCCATTTCATTGATTCCAATTGGAAACTGGGTTTCGATCGCCGGTATCCACACTCCGTTAGAAATCACCGATGTCAATATCGGCTTGCTCATCATTCTGGGAATCACATCGATGGGGGTTTATGGCGTGGCGCTGGCGGGATGGTCTTCCAACAGCAAATATTCGCTACTCGGGGGTTTGCGGGCCAGTGCGCAAATGGTGAGTTACGAGATTTCTCTTGGGCTGTCGTTAGTCGGTGTACTCATCATGGCCGGCAGCTTCAGCCTGCGGACCATCGTCGATGCCCAGGGCGGCACTTTCTGGGGCTTCATTCCGCGCTGGAACGTTTTCCATGGCCAGGAAGTAGCTTTCTTCGTTTATCTGATGTCGGCGTTCGCGGAAACCAATCGCGTTCCCTTCGACTTGCCGGAAGCCGAAACCGAGCTGGTGGCGGGCTATCACACCGAATACAGCGCCATGAAGTTTGCCATGTTTTTCATGGCCGAATACGCGAACATGATCACGGTGGCGTGTCTTGCGACATTGCTCTTTCTGGGCGGATGGCATGGTCCATTGTTTGGGCCTCCTCTGTTGCAAGGGATTCTCCCGGTGTTCTGGTTTGTGTTGAAGGTGTTCTGTTTCTTATTTCTCTATATTTGGGTTCGAGGAACTTTGCCCCGCTTCCGTTATGACCAGCTCATGGCGTTCGCATGGAAGTTCCTTTTCCCGCTGGCAGTGGCAAATTTGGCGATTACAGGCCTGATCGTTGCGCTGAGGTCGTAACTAATTCCATGCTTCACCTTGCCCTATTCACGATTTTCGGAGCCGTCGCGGTGGCGGGAGCGGTTAACCTGCTGGTGCAACGCCACCCCATCAACAGCGCCCTATCGCTGATCGCCGTCATGGCATCGCTGTCCGTCGAATATCTTCTGCTCGGTGCTGAGTTCGTCGCGGCCGTGCAGGTAATTGTCTACGCGGGCGCCATTATGGTGCTGTTCGTGTTTGTGATCATGCTGCTCAACGCAGGTGAGGAGGAGTTGACTCGAGGCAGCCGGGTTGCGATCCTCGTCGGCATCCCTGGCGTGCTGATCGGCGCCGTCCTCATCGCCTGGACATTAGTCCAGCATTCCGGTACTGGCGAAGTTGCCATCGGAGCTCTTCCCGGTCGTCCCGAGACTATTGGCTGGCTCCTCTTTCACGATTTCCTGCTCCCCTTCGAGGTCACTTCAATCCTGGTCCTCATCGCGATCATGGGAGCGGTGGTTCTTGCCGGACGCCCCGTCCCAACTTCGCAACAACCGCGGAAGGAGGCCTGATGGTGCCGCTTTCTTATTACCTCGTGCTGAGCGGGATCCTGTTTACCTGCGGCGTGCTCGGCTTCCTCATCAAGCGCAACATCATCACCATCTTCATGTCGATCGAGCTCATGCTTAATGGCGTGAATCTTTCATTTGTGGCGTTCGCCGCGCATTGGCAAGCGCTGAGCGGACAGGTTTTCGTCTTCTTCGTGATGGTGGTGGCTGCGGCGGAAACGGCTGTTGGCCTCGCCATCATCATCGCCGTCTTTCGCACGCGCGCAACTTTGAACGTGGACCACGTGAACCTGCTCAAACTATGACGCTGCATCTCTGGCTGATTCCCGTTCTACCGCTGATTGGAGCCGCCATCAATGGGCTGCTTGGGCGTCGCTTCTCGCGCCAGAATGTGGCCGCCGTGGCTTTAGGGTTTTGCGGTGCGGCTTTTGTCTGCGCGCTCTATGTCGCGGCCCGCTTCTCTTCCCCTTCGGTACCCTATATCGAGCATCTGGCTCCATGGATTCGCGCCGGCGATTTTCACGCAGATTTCTCGTTCTATCTTGATCAGCTCTCGCTGGTGATGCTGCTGGTTGTTACCGGTGTCGGATTTCTCATTCACATTTACTCGGTCGGCTACATGTGGGAAGAGGGCGGCTTCTATCGCTTCTTCTCGTATTTGAATTTGTTCATGTTTTTCATGCTGACGCTGGTGCTCGCCAGCAATTACCTGGTTATGTTCATCGGCTGGGAGGGTGTCGGTCTCGCCTCGTACCTGCTGATTGGCTTTTGGTTCACCAAGGATTCGGCCGCATCCGCGGGCAAGAAAGCATTCATTGTCAACCGCATCGGCGATTTCGGATTTCTCATCGCGCTCTTCCTGATGATTAAGCATTTCGGTTCCTTGAACTTCGGGCAAGTATTTCAGAGTGTCTCCGGCATGGAGGTAGAAAAATCCGGCGCCGGACTACTCACCTCTATCGGACTGCTTCTGATGGTAGGTGCCGCTGGCAAATCTGCACAGATTCCGCTCTACGTTTGGCTTCCCGACGCTATGGAAGGCCCAACGCCTGTTTCCGCTTTGATTCACGCTGCCACCATGGTCACAGCCGGAGTCTACATGGTCGCCCGCTCGCACGTGATTTTCGAGCGCGCCCCAATTGCTCTTATGGTTGTCGCCATTATCGGGACACTGACAGCGCTCTTCGCGGCGACGATTGGAATTGCGCAAACCGACATAAAGAAGGTCCTTGCCTATTCCACAATCTCGCAACTCGGCTACATGTTCATGGCGTGTGGCGTGGCGGCATTCTCTGCAGCCATCTTTCACCTGATGACTCACGCTTTCTTCAAAGGACTACTATTCCTCGCCGCCGGTTCCGTGATTCACGCCGTCGGTGGCGAGCAAGACATGCGCCGCATGGGTGGCTTGCGCCAGTACATTCCGTGGACCTTCTGGACAATGACGGCTGCAACCTTTGCCATCGCCGGGTTTCCGCCATTTGCGGGATTCTTCAGCAAAGATGAAATCCTGTGGCGCGCCTCGCGTGTCAGCCTGGTGTACTGGGGCATCGGCTTGTTCACCGCATTCCTGACATCCTTCTACATGTTCCGGTTGTGGTTTCTGACTTTCTTTGGCGAGTACCGCGGCGGAGGTGGCGCAGCGCAGGAACCTGCAGCCACACATGGTGGTCACGCCCATGAGATGCACGGGCACAGCGGAATCCACGAGAG
>QIAS01000543.1:0-518 GCA_003225615.1 Acidobacteriota bacterium
AGGTGGGTCAGTTCCTGTCCATGTACAAAGCCAGGCTCTCAGTAGTTGCCGGCGTGGTCATCATAATTTTCGGGCTGCACCTGACAGGAATCTTCAAAATAAAAGCCCTCTACAGCGACGCCCGCCTGCACAGTCTCAAGGGCGGCAGCACCCCCTGGGGCGCTTTCGTCATCGGCTTCGCGTTCGCATTCGGATGGACCCCATGTGTAGGCCCAATCCTGGGCACCATTCTTGGCTTTGCCGCCGTGCAGGATTCGGTTTTCAAAGGAATCCTTCTGCTTGCGGTTTACTCGCTTGGATTGGCGATACCCTTCCTGCTCACCTCGCTTGGCATTCAACGTTTTTTGAAGTTCTATAGCCGTTTTCGCAGCCACATGCACGCATTGGAGGTCGGTAGCGGCGTGCTGCTCATCGCCCTTGGCACCTTGCTCGTGCTGGGCCGCTTCACGCTGCTGTCCAATTATTTGTCATTCTTGAATCGATTCACACTCTAGGAGATCTACGCTGAGAGGATTGAT
>QIAS01000543.1:653-1210 GCA_003225615.1 Acidobacteriota bacterium
CACCGTACACCTCACCGACTACCGCGGCAAGGCCGTGCTTCTGAATTTCTGGGCAACCTGGTGCGAGCCCTGCAAAATCGAGATGCCCTGGTTTGTGGAATTGCAGAAGAAATACGGCCCCCAAGGCCTGCAGGTAGTCGGCATTGCCATGGACGATGCCAGCGAGCAGGACATCGCCAAATTCGCTCAAAAAATGGGAGTCGACTATCCCGTTCTGATTGGCAAGGAGTCAGTAGGCGAGGCCTACGGCGGCGTGCCCTATCTGCCCCTCACCTTCTATATTGACCGAAGCGGCAAGGTGACCAGCAAAGTTCCCGGCCTGAGGAGCCGCAGCGACATAGAATACAACATCAAGAAAGCGCTCAGTCAGGGCCAGCAGGTACAGGCTCAGAAGTAACTAGGCACCCTGCGCTCTTGGCTCTAAGATTTGCACGATGGGTTTAAAACAATATTTCGCCGGCATGTGCCTGATCTTTACCTGCCTTTTCGCCCCAGCGCAGATGACCGGACCGAAAACTCCCTCAGTCACGATCGCCCCAGTGCCGTTGTTGACGGTT
>QIAS01000543.1:1273-1838 GCA_003225615.1 Acidobacteriota bacterium
TGAATTTCTCATCCCCACAGCTCTGAAACTCGATGCCCCGACCGACATCGCGGTAGGCAGAATCAAGTATCCCCCCGGCCAGGACACCACTTTCCCCTTTTCTCCCGGCGAGAAGCTGAACGTCTACTCCGGGGACTTCAAAGTGGCGCTGACCATAAGGCCGCTGCATACGGTAGTTCCCGGCAAGTACGCCTTTCACGGCAATCTGAAATACCAGGCCTGCGACAACGCGCAGTGCTATCCGCCTAAACAGCTGCCGGTAAGCTTTGAGGTAAAAGTCACGAGGGGAACAGAGAGCGGCGGCCGGCGCAATCCCGCCCAAAGCCCGCACGCGCACAGGTGAAGGTGAATCAAGACTACAGCTCGGCCAACCTGGTCAGCCACAAAATGTTCCATCCCAAAACCAACCACGACAGGCCTAACGCGACAAAGCCCTGACGTCGGGTGACCTTCTTCGCGAGGTCAACAATTGCTAGTGGGAGTGTGAGGAGTCCTGATGCTACCGTCAGGATCAGAACAAATATGACGGCCAAATTAGACAGCATCTCCTCCCGATGCAGCTGGA
>QIAS01000543.1:2101-3418 GCA_003225615.1 Acidobacteriota bacterium
TTTCGCCAGTGACGGTTCGACTCTTGCGTGGCTCACCACCTCCAGCGAATTAGGGTTGAGATTGGAGGTGAACTCTTTTCCCTCTTCCGTCTGGCTCGGGTCCGGCTTGGCAAACAGCGTCTCGTACAACCGCACCTCGGCATCAACGGCATGCGCGGCCGAGACCCAGTGAATGGTCGACTTCACTTTGCGCCCATCCGGAGGATTATTACCTCCTCGCGTCGCCGGGTCATAAGAACAGTGCACTTCCACCACCTCACCTTTTTCGTTTTTCACAACGCCGCTGCACTTGATGAAGTACGCATAGCGCAGCCGAACCTCCTGCCCGGGCGAAAGCCGGAAGTACTTCGGCGGCGGAACTTCCCGGAAGTCATCCTGCTCGATGTAAAGCACGCGCGAGAAAGGCACCTTGCGCGTGCCCGCATTCGCGTCTTCGGGATTATTCACCGCGTCCATCTCTTCGACCTGGTTCTCCGGGTAATTATCGATAACCACTTTCAACGGCCGCAGCACCGCCATCACCCGAGCAGCGTGCTTGTTCAGATCTTCGCGCACGAAGTGCTCGAGCATCGC
The DNA here is from genome assembly GCA_003225615.1 of Acidobacteriota bacterium. GTDB lineage: Bacteria > Acidobacteriota > Terriglobia > Terriglobales > Acidobacteriaceae > QIAS01. The sequence goes on from QIAS01000543.1 coordinate 2,675, forward strand.
CAACTCGATCACGCCATTGGTTTTCGAAGCCCCGATCGCCCCGCAAAAATTGCGAATGGCATCAGGGGTATATCCGCGACGGCGGATGCCGACCAGCGTAGGCATACGCGGGTCGTCCCAGCCACTTACGTGCCCCTCCTGCACCAATTGCAGCAGCTTGCGCTTGCTCAAGAGTGTGTAGGTGAGGTTCAGCCGGTCGAACTCAATTTGCTGCGAAGGAAAAATTCCCAGCTGCTGGATGAACCAGTTGTACAGCGGACGGTGATCCTCAAACTCCAGCGTGCACATGGAATGCGTGACCCGCTCCAGTGAATCCGATTGCCCATGCGCATAGTCGTACATCGGATAGATGCACCACTTGTCCCCGGTACGGTGATGCTCGGCGTGCAGGATGCGGTACATCACCGGATCGCGCATGTTCAAGTTCGGCGAACTCATATCAATCTTCGCCCGCAAAACCCGTGCTCCATCCGGAAACTCGCCCGCCCGCATGCGTTCGAACAGATCCAAATTTTCTTCGACCGACCGGTTGCGATAGGGACTGTCTTTGCCCGGCTTGGTCAGTGTCCCGCGGTATTCGCGTATCTCGTCGGCGGACAGATCATCCACATACGCCTTGCCGTCCTTAATGAGCTTCACCGCCCACTCGTACAACTGGTCAAAGTAATCGGAAGCGTAGAAGAGCCCATCCCAGTGGAAGCCAAGCCACTTCACGTCCTCCATGATGGAGTCAACGTACTCGGT
>QIAS01000349.1 GCA_003225615.1 Acidobacteriota bacterium
TCGGCGGCCGCAAAGATTTGCTCAGCGCCGCAAGCAAAATTGTTGCCCCACTGAAGCCCTTTGATGCAGCCACCTTAACCACCGATGCTGACTGGGGCACCGATCATTTTGATTTTATGCTGGAAGGCGTGCCCACATTCGTGGCGAACAACGATGCAGCCAATTACCTGCTCAACTACCATGCAAGCTCAGACACGTTCGACAAGGTGGACTTGGAGCAACTCAAAAAGCAGGTCGCAGAAGCGGCAGTCGTCAGTTTCGCGCTGGCCAACAGTCCGGAAAGGGTCGGCCCTCGCCTGACTCGTCGCGAGGTCGAGCAGACTCTGCGCGAGACCCATCTCGATGAACAACTGAAAGTTTTTGGCATCTGGAAAGACTGGGAAAGCGGAAAACGCGGCCGGACAGTAAAATTAGTAGTGGTCGATTGATGACGACAATGCAGGATCAAGGATGGTTTCCCTGCAACCTTGTTTTATTTCAGCAATAGCACCGTTTTATTTCAGCAATAGCACCTCGTACTTCGAAAAGTTTCCAATAGCTCCGCGCGAGCGCAGGCACGCAAAGGATCCTCTTGCTCCTCTTCTGGATTCTCTTCAACCTGTTCGTCCTGGCCATGCTAGCCCTCGATCTAGGGGTCTTCAGCCGGCGAGCGCACACAGTCGGCTTCCGCGAAGCTCTCGGCTGGAGCTCGATGTGGGTGGCACTGGCCGCCGCTTTTGCGGTGCTGGTTTACTTTTGGCATGGCCGCCCTGTGGCCCTGGAGTTCGTGACCGGCTACGTCATAGAACTCTCGCTCAGTGTAGACAATCTTTTCGTTTTCCTGGTGATCTTTCGGTATTTCCGCGTGCCTGCCGAGCAGCAGCACAAGGTGCTTTTTTGGGGAATTCTCGGCGCGCTCGTCATGCGGGGAATTTTTATCCTGGCCGGAGTAGGGCTGATCCGTCGCTTCCATTGGATCATCTACGTGTTTGGCGCTTTGCTGGTCTACAGCGGCATTCGGTTGTTTCGCGAGGGCGAGGAGGAGATTCATCCCGAGAAGAATCCCATCTTGCGACTGTTTCGCCGCTGGATGCCGGTGACCAAAGACTACGTGAATGGCAAATTTTTCGTACGTACTCCGGAACTTTGCGCCACACCGCTGCTGGTTGTGTTGCTGGTGGTGGAGACCACAGATGTGCTGTTTGCCGTGGACTCCATTCCGGCGGTCCTGGCCATTACGCTGAATGCGTTTATCGTCTATACCTCGAACGTATTCGCCATTCTCGGACTACGATCCATGTACTTTGCCCTTGCCGGAATGATGGAAATGTTCGATTACTTGCACTATGGTTTGTCGCTCGTGCTGATTTTTGTAGGAGCAAAGATGCTGGTTTCGCACTATTACCACATTCCTACGGAACTGGCGTTGGGCGTAGTAGTGGCCGTGCTGGGCATCTCAGTGGTGGCGTCGCTGCTGTTCCCACGAAAGGCTTAGCCATTTTCAATTTCCAATTGCCAATTTTAAATTCGAGATTGTTGTAGACATTGGCAATCGGCAATTGAGAATGGCAAATTTCTCCTTGTGCCTGGCTCTTAAGCGAAGCTTATCCTCTCGCCCCGTGCCACCGAGTGCTTCAGGAACCTGGCATCGTTGTGAATAGGGAAGTCCATGCGGTAGTGGGCGCCGCGACTCTCTTCCCGCGCCAGCGCTGAGCGGGCTACCAGCAGGGCTATGAGATGAAGGTGGCGGGCTTCGTGCGCTCGTCGGGTGCGGGGGTGCGGCAGCCGCGTAGAAAGTTTTTCCAGGTGCTGAATCCCACTCTTCAGCTTGCTTCCAATACGTACGATGCCAACATCTTTCCACATGACATCCTGGATCTCCGCGACAACGTCTTCCAGTCCGGCGTCCACTGGGCCGTTTGAGGTTGCGGCGTTCCTCGGCCGAGGCGATTTCATGGGCGGACGCTTTATTTCCTGGCGCATGCTTTCGCCAGCGCGCGCGCCAAATACTAGAGCTTCCAGAAAGGAATTGCCGGACAAACGGTTGGCCCCATGTAACCCTGTCATTGCCGTCTCCCCTGCCGCATAGAGTCGTGGAAGGCTGGTGCGCCCTTCCAAATCCGTGCGCACTCCACCGATGGCGTAGTGGGCGGCGGGACGAACCGGAACGAGGTCAGTGGTCAGGTCGATGTTGTACTCCATGCAGGTGGAATGAATCCGCGGAAAACGTTTGCGCAGGTGGTCTCCCTTCAGGCGTGTCAAATCCAGATAGACTACGGGGTCTTTTGTATTCATCACTTCCATTTCATGCATGATGGCCCTGGCCACCACATCGTGCGGCGCGAGTTCGGCCATAGGATGGTACTTGGGCATGAAGTGAGTCATTTCCAGGTTGCGCAGGTAAGCGCCCCCCTCGAGCAGGGCCTCAGACAGCAAAAAGGGCGGCGCTTTCTTCAGATATAGGGTGGTGGGATGGAACTGGATGAACTCCATGTCGCTCACTTCCGCACCGGCAGAAAAAGCCAGGGCCACCCCATCGGCGGTGGAGGATGTCGGGTTGGTCGTATTTCGATAAATTTGTCCCAGGCCGCCGCTAGCCAATAAAACGGCCGAAGCTGTGATCTCCTCCGGTAGACCCTTTTCGTCGATCAGCGAGACGCCGCAGACCTGGCCATCTTCCACCCGCAGCTCGGTCACAAATTCAAATTCATAGAAGGAAATATTTTTTAAGCTTCGAGCTTTGGCATGAAGCGCGTGGAGCATGGCACGCCCGACTGTCTCGTCGGTTGCGTGCAATACCCGGTTGCGGCCGCCGGCGCCCTCGCGTGTGAACAGCAGCTTGCTTTTCTGGGGAGGTTGCAACGCGGCCCAGCTAATGAGTTCCTCGATGCGTTCCGGAGCTTCTTCGAGCAGCATTTTCACGGCTTCGACGTTGCAGAGACCGTCGCCCGCGCTCAGCGTGTCCTGCAGATGGAGACTGATTTCGTCCTCATCGCTGAGCAGCGGCCGGTGCGCCGCTATCGCCGCCTCGCCAGCCTCACGTTTGGCCAGGACGACGACGGGGCCTGCCTCCGCCAATTCAATGGCGGCCCGCAGCCCGGCGACACCGGCGCCAATCACCAGGAACTCAGTCTCGGCTGGAACGCGCTTCATAAACGCGGAATGTTACCACTTGCGCGGGCGATCGGCGCGGGCCCCGCCGGGTGATTGCGCTATGATGGAGAACAATGACGCGAGTCACCATCGCAGTCGCGCAGCGGCCTTACGAGGCTTGGATTGAGAACGGCCTTCTGTCACGGGCCGGAACACTGCTCCGCGAAATATTGCCGGGACAGAAACGCCTGTTTGTCGTGACGGTCGGGCCGGTGCGCCGCAAGTGGGGAAGAAAGTTAACTGCATCCTTGGAAGCGGCGGATTTCAAGGCTCTCCTGATCGAGATGCCCGATGGCGAGACCCACAAGAAGCTCGCCAGCATCGAACAGCTCGCTGAGAAGTTGGCACAACATGGCGCCGACCGGGACTCGACCATCCTGGCGTTCGGTGGCGGGGTGGTGGGCGATGTCGCGGGGCTTCTCGCGTCGCTATATATGCGCGGCGTGGACGTGGTCCAGGTTCCCACCACTGTGCTGGCCCAGTTGGATGCCTCGGTTGGCGGCAAGACAGGCGTGAACCTGCGCGCCGGAAAAAATCTTTTGGGAACTTTCCACCAGCCCCGGGCCGTGCTCATCGACCCAGCCGTCCTGGCGACGCTTCCCGAGCGAGAATTTCATTCCGGCCTTTACGAAGCGCTCAAGTGCGCTGTGATCGGCAATCCCGATCTCTTCCATCAGTTCGAACAGAACAAAGACAAAATCCTGAAACGCGATCCGGCCAGCCTGGAGAGGATCATCACCGATTCGGTGCACTTGAAAGCCTCTGTGGTCTCAGCCGACGAACGCGAAAACGGGCTGCGCCGCGTGCTGAACTTTGGGCACACCATCGGACACGCGCTGGAAGCCGAAACCGGCTACCGCAGATTGCTCCATGGCGAGGCCGTGGCCTGGGGCATGATCGCCGCTACTAATATTGCGCTCTCTGTAGGCAGAACTGATAGCGTCACCGCGGGCCGCATCGCGGACGCAATACTAGGCCTCGGCAGCCTGCCCGAAGTAAACGTGAGCGGCCGCAAAATTCTCAAGCGGATACAGGCCGATAAGAAAACGCGCAACGGCGTGGTCCACTTCATTTTGCCCCGCGAAGTCGGAAAGGTCGAAGTGGTGGACGGTTTGCCTGCACCCGTAGTAATTCAAGCGGTGGATGAACTGCGACGCCTTTCGCGGAAGTGATCAAACAGTAAGAGAATCTTCAATTACCAATTTTCAAATTGTCGGGTTGTTTGTTGAAATTCTCAGAATCAAAAATTGGCAATCGGAAATCGGAAATCGTCGTGGCTATGACCCTGAACGACCGGAGCATTGAACCTGTCCTGGGCGCTACTCCCGCTGACGCGCATGATCCTCAATTCGCCGCGCGGGCGGTGCGGGAGATGTTCACTTCGATTGCTCCACGCTATGACCTGCTGAACCATGTTTTGTCTTTCAATGTGGACCGACTCTGGTGGCGTCGAGCCGCACGCACTTTCACGCACATCTTGCGGAGACCCGACGCGAAAATTCTGGACCTTTGCTGCGGAACCGGCGACATGACGTTCGCACTGAATCGGCGGGCGGGGGCGTCGAAGCCGCGGATCTTGGGTGCAGATTTTTCTCATGCCATGTTGCAGCGCGCTTCTGCCAAAGATACGAAAAGTCATTTACGCTGGCTTGAGGCGGATGCGCTGAATCTGCCGTGCCGCGATGAACAATTTGACCTTGTCACCGCCGCGTTCGGATTTCGCAACCTGGCGGACTACGATGCCGGACTGCGCGAAATTGTGCGCGTGCTGCGTCCTGGAGGCGAGTGCGGCATTCTTGACTTCGGTGTGCCGCAAGGACTGCTCGGGGCTGTTTACCGCATTTATTTCAGGCGCGTGCTTCCTGCGCTCGGCACGCTCATCTCGGGCGTAAAGGGTCCCTATGCTTATCTGCCTGCGTCTGTCGAACGTTTTCCCGATCCGGAGGCAATGCTCGCTCGGATGCGCGGGGCCGGCTTCCGCGATGCGACGTGGACTCCCTATACCTTCGCTATCGCCGGCCTATACCGTGGCAAGAAGTAAGTCATTTTCATCCTGATGATTAATGCAACAAGCTTTCAGTAATGATGAAGCAAAGGGCGAGATTTACGATTTCGCCGCGCTCTTTAGCGACTCACTGAGCTTGCGAATGTCTTCCGGAGCGGCATCGCCCACGACGAAATAGCGCAACCCATCCTGGCTCCAGGTTTCCATGTTGAACGACAATTTCCGCATGGCGGATGTCGCGTTGCGCAATTTACCGGCCCGCTCCTGAAAAATGAACACCGAAATTTGATGCTTGCGCACCTGGTAAATCAGCTGCGCGCCGGGCGTTTGTCCGAGGTAAACCATGCGGCCGCCGAGTAGCGAGAAGTCGTCCTTGAGCTCAGGCAGATTAAAAGTAAACGGAATCCTGCCCTGGAACCACGGTTTGACGGTGTGCCGATCGCTGGAAACGACGTCGACGGGCGTGGAACTTGCCAGCGTAGAGACATGCAAGTCGGCCAACTCACTGTAGATGTGATCGCGCTGCAACCGTTGCTGCTCACGGGAAACAAAAAGCGCTCCGGCAAATAGTATAACCATCATCGCGGCTGCCATGGCCCATCCCCAATGAAACGCTGTGCGGGGACGGGTCGCTATACTCGTTTGAATTTTGCGCCGGAACTCGGAGGTCGGCGCATAGCGTTTGCCGGCAGCCTGAACCTCGCGCTTGAGCTGTACCCGATTTAGCACGACGGCGGCACACTCCGGGCAACTTCGCAGATGCTCGTCCAGGGCTCGCATTTGCTCCGCGGGCAGCTCGCCATCGAGGTAGATATCGAGTTTTCCCTGCCACTCATCGCCAGCCATGCCTATTTTCCTCCCAATTTCTGACGCAGAATGTCCCGCAGAGCGCCGCGGGCCCGCGACAACCGCGACATCACTGTTCCGATCGGCATTGCTAAAGCTTCCGCAATTTCCTGGTATGACATTTCTTCCACCTCGCACAACAAGAGCACTTCGCGGTAGTGCACGGGCAATTCGGCGATGGCGCCTTGCACCAGTTCCTGGCTGGCGCGCCCCAAAAAAATCG
>QIAS01000350.1:0-6208 GCA_003225615.1 Acidobacteriota bacterium
TTCTCGCGAGCCATGTTCGCTTCCGGACAACATAAGCAGCCGACGCGACGAATACGACAATGGCCAGCATCCACCACAAGGGTGGGCGCCAGGCATGTCCCCCGACGACAATGCCCGCCGAGAAGGCCAACGCCGCCCACAACAAAGGCTGGCGCGGCCAGGGGCGTCCTTTCAGCGCAGAAGACATAGGAGTGACGCTCGCGTTAGGACGTTGTGCTCACAACCCGACTCTCTAATCTGCAAGAGATGAACGCGGGTCTGCAAGTTATTGAGACCCACGCGCTTTCAGCGAGGAGCACTACCCTGCGGGAAACAGGGACGAAAGGAAAAGTTACCGCACCAACTGCAACACGCTTTCCAGGTGATACGTCTGCGGGAACAAATCAACCAGGTGCACCTGCTCCACCCGGTAGCCGCCGGCCAGCAACTGCTTCAAATCCCGCGCCAGAGTCGCCGGATCGCAAGACACGCAAGTGATCCGCGGCGACCGCATGGCCGCCAACTTGCCCGAAACGCGCTCTCCTAGCCCGCCTCGTGGCGGGTCCACCACGATCAACTCCGGCTGCAACTCGCCGGATTTTTTCTCAACATACTGCTCAACCGTGGCCCGGACAGCCTTCACATTCGCGGGAGTATTGTACTGAAGATCGGCAAACGAACTCTGTGACGACTCAACCGCCTCAATGTGATGAAAAGCCCGCGCCAGAACGGTAGAAAACAGGCCCACGCCGGCGTAAAGATCAAGCGCGTTCTCTCCCGAGCGTCCCCGAGTGACAATCGACACCAACTCATCCGTCAAATACCGGTTAACCTGAAAAAAAGATCCAGCACTAACCCGGTAAGAAGCCGCCGAAGTCCGATAAATAAGCTGGTCCACCCCAACAATGGGCATGAACCCCGCCTCACCAAGGCTCACGTGGCGACGGCCGCCTCGGCCGTCCAGCCGGTCAACCTGCTGACGGGCGCCATGCAGACGGGCATTTGACGAGTCGATGCCGAGAGAAGCTAAGCCCCCCGGTCCCGCTATGACCCCGGTCACTTCCGGCAACTCACTCTTGAGGGCCTCCGCCCATCTTTCGATCGGAGATCCTTCGTGAACCTTGGTGTCCTTGGTGGTTACGCCTTGAGTTCTGTCGTCCCGAGAACCAAAAATTTCCACCAGCAAATGTGTGTCTTCCCCATCCACAAAAAACTCAATCTCCTCAGCCCCCGCCGGCTCCAACCCCGCCCGCCCCAACTTCCAAACCGCCGCTATAGCCCGATTGATCAAAGGAGAGCTAATAGGACACTCTTCCACCACCAGCAACTCATGGGAGCCAAACTTGTAGTATCCAACGGCAAACGACGGCGCACTCTGAACCCGAAGCCGCGTCCGATTCCGGTAATTCCACGGAAGCGACGGATGCACCTGAACCTCGCTCACCAACTCCACCTTGGCAATTCGCCGCAGATTCTCTTTCAGAATGTCCGCTTTAATCGCCAACTGGTGCTCATACCGCGCATGCTGGTAATGGCATCCCCCGCAGCGCTGAAAGTAAGGACACCGCGCCTCTACCCGGTCCTCCGACGCTGCCAGTATTTTCTCCAGCCGCGCCCGCGCAAACCCCGGCTTCTCCTCGACCAGCGAAACTTCCACCCGCTCTCCCGGGAGTACAAAAGGTACGAACACAGCCTTTCCGCGGCCATGCTCGTCGGCAGGCATGCGGGCCAGGCCATCGCCGCCGTAGATCAGTTTTTCAATGGTGAATTCCAAACTAGGATTGTATTCGAAGCAGCCTGGGCATCGCGCCATTGCCAGGAGCTACCTGGCCACGATTCTCCTACCTTCCCAACTCCCCTTCAACGTTGTATTTACGGGCATAGGCTGTACATAACTGTACCGACATATCTGTATGTACAAAATGTTCCACGTGGAACACTTCGCCAATTTGCGTATCATTGCCGCGGGTCAAAGGACCAGGCGGCTGGCAGAACTTTACATGTAAAACAGGCTGAGCCGCGGCAGAGAGTAGCGTTCCAGCAGCCGCTTATGTACATACTGCTTGTGCAGTTGCTCAATTTGCGCGGCCGGCACCTTGCGACGGTACGGAGCGAGATCGCGGTCGGCTTCAGCGCGCACCGCCAGTATCTGCTCGTCGGGAGTGGCCGCCAGCAAAACGGCAAACAGCTTCTCTTCCAGCACGGTTAACCGCCTCTCCAGATCCTCAAGCCGCAAATGTTCGTTCCCCCGCTCTTCGACGCCCTGATCTCCCGGCGGCGGATCCTGGGAACCCGGCTGGGCCTTGCTTTCGATTCCCGAAGCCAGCTCGCGCAGCGAGTGCGCCGCTTCGATTGCTATCGGCATGGCTGAGATGGCACCGCCCTGGGGCAACTGTGCGGATTCCAATGCTGTGGCATTGCGTCGCAGGAAAGCCGCAATTTCTGCCGGACCAAATCCGCTCGCGCCTTCGATCTGGGAACGTGTGGCGCCCACGGCGGCCTCTTTCATGTCTTCGGACGCGGCCAAGACCTCCTGCGCACAGTAGGCGAGGCTGTTTACTTTGCGGGTTTTTGAAGGACGCTGCTCATAGCGCTCGAAAGCCGCTTCAATACCGCGTAGTACAGCCTCGAGTGGAATTCCCGCATCCTTCCAGGTCTCGATCAGCGCCCAATCGAGCGTCGAGAGCAGCAGACCGCTGCCACGACGCTTCTGGAAATGCTCTTCAATTTCTGTGAAGTAGTTGAAGTAGTTTTCCACGACGGCTCAGCGGGAACGAGACTTGCTGCCCGGCCAAGGCTTGGAATCGTCCGGCAAACCGGCTTTAGCGGGCGGAGTTGAGGAGGCAGGTTCATTGGCTGAAGACGCGTCGGAATGTTTAGAAGCAGTCGCACCCTTGGTCTTCACCGAGGCAGCTTCACGTTTCACCGGCAAATTGCGCTCCCAGACAATGCGCAAGCCATCAAGCGTCAGAAGATCGTCAACGGTCTTGATGTATTTCGATCCCGACCCGAATAGCGACGCCAATCCACCAGTCGCCACCACTTTCGTATCTTTCCCCATCTCTTTCAGAAGCAGCTCGATAACGCCATCCACCAGCCCCAGATAACCGTAATACAGGCCCGATTGCATGCTGGCAACGGTGTTGGTGCCGATAACGCGTGCAGGCTTGCGGATGTCTACGCGCTGCAGTCGCGCGGTGCGGCCAAAGAGTGCCTCGGCAGAGATACCGATACCGGGACATATCACTCCGCCGATGTACTCTCCTTTTGGAGACACGCAATCAAATGTGGTGGCCGTGCCGAAATCCACCGAGATGCACGGGCCACCGTATTTCTCGTACGCCGCAACCGAGTTCACGATACGGTCCGCGCCAACCTCCGCGGGATTGTCGTACTGCACCGGCATCCCGGTCTTCACGCCGGGCTCGATGAATAGCGGCTTGCTATTAAAGTAGCGTTCACAAACCTGGCGCAGTGTTGAATCCACGGGCGGCACTACCGATGAGATTACGATGCCGCGAATCCCGGAAGGCTCCAGATTGTCCATAGCGAACAGATTGCGGAAAAGCACGCCGTACTCGTCCACCGTTTGCGTATGGATAGTCGCCACGCGCCAGTTCGCGACCAGCCGCTCGTAGCGGACTGCATCAGCCGACAAAACAGCTTCGGCGGCATTCACCTTGGCAACGTGGGCGAATACTCCGAGAACTGTGTTCGTATTTCCGACATCAAGAACGAGCAACATATTCGTCTTATTTCGCACTGCCGCTTGGCTGGCTTAGACAGCTAAAGATCTGTTTTGAAGCAGATCATTGTCAGTCTCATCAACGCGCCCTGATGGTACCGCTGAGCACGAGGCGCAATCCCTGCGGAGTACGTACCTGTAGAAACCCGCGCTGGTCGAGGCCTTCGGTAACCCCCTCAAACCCGCCGTTCTCCTCCACTCGCACCTGCCGGCCCCGGGCGTAGGAAGAATGCTCTGCGAAACGCCGCAATATCGATTCGTGCGCATTAGGTTTCTGCATAAAATTTCGATATTCGCGATGCAGCGATTTTAGCAAAGCTGCGGTTAGTTCCACTCGCGACCATTCAGTTCCGGTTACCAGGCGCAATGAGGTCGCCTCTTCGCGCAATTCAGGCGGAAACGCTGACTGGTTCACGTTGATTCCGACCCCCACCACGATATATCGCACCCGAGTTGCTTCCGCGTTCATTTCGGTCAGAATGCCGCAAAACTTTTTGCCCTGTAGCAGCAGGTCATTGGGCCACTTAAGGTCGGGATTGAGGTGAGGATCGATGGATAAAATCGCTTCTCGCGCCGCGAGCCCTACTGCCAGCGAGAGAACCAGCGCCTCTGAAGGCGGCAGGGACGGACGCAGCACCAGCGAGCAATAAATTCCCGCCGAGCGTGCTGAAAGCCAGTTGCGCGCTCCCCGCCCGCGGCCTGCGGTCTGCTCTTCGGCCAGGAACACGCTGCCCTCCGGTGCGCCCGCGGCAGCTGCCTCCATGGCGGCGGAGTTGGTAGAGCCGATCCTGTAATAATGCTGAACCTGTTTGCTGAAGATCGTCCCTTTGAGCAATGGGTTGAGTACATCCGGAAGCAGCAGGTCAGGGACAGCGCGAAGCTGGTACCCGGTTGCGGGATGCCCGGCGACATCCACGCCCAAGCGCCGCAACTGCTGAATCAGCCGCCATACTTCGGAGCGGTTGGTGCCGATTTCCTGAGCGAGCTTTGTGCCGCTCATCACAACCGTGGCATTGCCCGTCATCACTTGGATAATGCGGCCCAGGCGCGCGTCCGTTTTTTGGAGACTGGGTGACGCGGCCGCCCTCGCCCGCGAAGACTTTTTACCGGACCGGGTTGATAGCGATTTCTTGATGCCGGAATTATGAGGCACTCAGGCAGAAAGGACAAATCTCAAACCAGGCAAGGGCTGCGTGCGCGAAAGCGGGGGGCCGGACGCCGGAAGCCGAGTTCCGGTTTTTCACGCCGGCACAACCCGCAGACTCATGTCCATGGAAACAGCCGAGTGGGTCAATGCGCCGACGGAAATGAAATCAACCCCGGTTTCCGCATAGGTGCGTACGTTTTCCAGGCCAATACCGCCGGAGCACTCGACCGGAATGCGGCGTTCCGCGTGGGCGCAGCGCTCCACGGCTTTCTTCACGTCTTCTACTGCCATGTTGTCCAGCAACACGGTTTCCGCCCCGTGCGCAAGTGCCTGCTCCAATTCCTGCAGGTTACGCACTTCCACTTCAATCGGTTGCTCGCCGCGACGGTTACGGTGAGCGCGCTCGAGTGCGGGAATCATGCCTCCAGCCAGCGCAATGTGATTGTTCTTGATGAGAACGCCATCGGAGAGATCGAGGCGATGGTTCTGTCCGCCGCCGCAGCGCACCGCATATTTTTCTATTACGCGCAGGCCGGGAATGGTTTTGCGAGTATCAAGAATGCGTGCCTTGGTTCCTGCCACGGCATCCACGAATTTGCGCGTCAACGTGGCGACGCCGCTCATGCGCTGCAGAAAATTGAGGATCACCCGCTCACAGGAAAGAATCACCCGCGCATTGTCACGCACGACCGCGATCGACTGGCCTTTATGCAACCGGATGCCGTCAAAGATCTCGGGATGAGTTGTGACTTCGTAATGGGAAGTCACGGCGCCGTCGAGCGCCGCGTAAACGTCGAGAATGCGCGACACGCAGCCAATCCCCGCCAGGATGCAATCCTGCTTGGCAAGAATCGTGCCCGTCGCCCGCTGAGCTGGATCGATGCAGGCGTAGCTCGTGGCGTCGCGCGTGGCGCGGTCCTCGAGCAGTGCATTCTCCAAAATCGCGGTGATGCGTCGGCTGTTCCAGTCCATGTTGTTTTAGCTAGTGGCCCTGGTATGTACCGTGATAATGCGCCAAAAAGTCAGATCGCGGTACTTGGCACTCAACCTAGCTCATTCAATTGCTTTTGGATCCTCTCCCGCAGTATTTGCAGCTCCTGCGAACGTTTGCGCCGCGCTTCGACAACTTGTGCCGGGGCCTTGGACAAAAATTCGTCATTTCCAAGTTGCTTCTCCGCGCTCGTGATCTCCCTTTCAATCGGCTCCAATTCTTTCTCTAAGCGACGGCGTTCGGCTCCTAAATCTATTTTTCTTTCATATGCCACGTGCACATCAAAACGCGCCGTACTGCGAGCCCCGGCTTGTTTTGCAAGCGAGGCTTCCACAAACGTGACCTT
>QIAS01000350.1:6231-8095 GCA_003225615.1 Acidobacteriota bacterium
ATTCCCTTCGATCAACTCGCGAGTGCCGTTGCCGTGAGCGTAAATTTCAATGGGCACGCGCAACTTGGGCTCGATCTTCAGTTCTGCGCGCAGGTTGCGTACACTCACAATCAGATCCTGGAGAACCGCCATGTCTGTCTCACTCGCCAGGTTTATCTGTTTTTCATCGCCTGCGGGATATGCCGCGAGCGCGATCGACTTCAGGGGTGGCTTCCCATCGTACACGGCCTGCCAGATTTCCTCGGTGATGAACGGCATCACCGGATGCAGCAGGCGCAGCGCAGCTTCAAACAGCCTGACCAGATTACTGCAGGCCGTCTGGACTTCGTTCGTATCCTCTGAGGCCAGCCGCGGCTTGATCAGTTCCAGATACCAATCGCAAAACTCTCCCCAGAAAAAGTCGTAGATGCGATTGGCGGCTTCATGGAAGCGATAAGTTTCGAGAGCCTCGTTTACTGCTTTGGTGACTCGGTTGAAGCGAGAGAGAATCCAGCGGTCCTCAAGGGTTGCGTTATGGAAGCCGGCAATGCCTTTGCCGCCGGCTTTCGCGGGCAGGAATGCCCGTGCAACACTGGTTTCGATCCGATCCAGGTTCATGAACATGAAGCGGGCGGCGTTCCAGATTTTGTTGGCGAAGGCGCGGTAGCCCTCCGTGCGGCTTTCATTGAACGCAATATCGGTGCCGGGAGCAGCCATGGCTGCCAGAGTAAAGCGTGTAGCGTCGGTTCCGAAGCGCTCGATGACATGCAGCGGATCAATTACGTTGCCCTTGGTTTTCAGCGCGTGAATGTAAACCTGTCGAAACGGGACGCTGTCATCTTTCTTGTCGCCCCAGCCGCTGGCCGCCTTCAGCTTGGGATCCTGATGATGGCCCTTCATAAAATGACAGCCGAACATGACCATCCGGGCAACCCAGAAAAACAGGATTTCATAAGCTGTGATCAGCAACGTTGTGGGATAAAAGACTTCCTGGTCGCGAGTCTTTTCCGGCCAACCCAGAGTCGTGAAGGGCAGTAAGCCGGAAGAGAACCAGGTATCGAGCACGTCGGTTTCCTGCTCGAGAACAGTGCCTCCGCAATTGCTGCACTTCGTCGGCGCCTCGCGGGCGACAATGGTCGTCTGGCAATTCGCGCACCGCCATGCCGGAATGCGGTGTCCCCACCAGAGTTGGCGCGAGATGCACCAATCGTGGATATTATTCATCCAGTTCAGATAAATCTGTTTGTAGTTCTCGGGAACGATTGTGATCTCCCCGTTCTCGACCACCTCGATGGCCCGCTCAGCCAGCGGCTTAATCTTGATGAACCATTGGGTCGAGAGCCGGGGCTCGACAATGCTGCCGCAGCGATCGCATTTTCCAAGAGGGACGGTGTAGTCCTTGACTGAAACCAGAAGGCCCTGCGTTTTCAGATCCTCAAGCACCCGCTCACGCGCTTTGAACCGATCCAGTCCTGCATAAGGGCCGGCGTTTTCGTTCATGCGCGCGTGCTCGTCCATGACATCGATCTGGGGCAGGTTGTGACGCAGCCCGGCTTGAAAGTCGTTAGGATCGTGCGCCGGCGTGACCTTCACCGCCCCCGTGCCAAATTCCGGATTAGCGAGATCGTCGGTGATGATCGGGATCTCACGGTTCATCAGCGGCAGGCGGACTTTCTTGCCGTGCAGATGGCGGTAGCGCTCGTCTTTTTCATTCACGGCCACGGCGGTGTCCCCGAGCATAGTCTCGGGACGCGTGGTGGCAACCGTGATGTACTCGTCGCTGCCAATCACCGGATAGCGGATCTCGTACAGCTTGCCCTGCACCTCCTCGTGCTTCACCTCGAGATCAGAGATGGCAGTACCACACCGCGGACACCAGTTGACG
>QIAS01000351.1 GCA_003225615.1 Acidobacteriota bacterium
AAGAGCGGCAGAAGGGGAACTATGAAATCAACTTTCCCCTGCTGGCGTTGATTGTTTCTGGCGGGCACACGCATCTTTACTTAGCCGAACAGAAAAACCAGGGCTGGAGCTACGAAAATATCGGCCACACTCGCGATGACGCCGCCGGCGAGGCCTTCGACAAAGTGGCAAAGTTGCTAGGGCTGGGATATCCGGGCGGTCCTGTCATTGACATGCTGGCTGCGCATGGGAATCCTGCAGCGGTAAAATTTGCGGCTTCACAGATCAAGCACGCTGATCGCAGGAATAGGTCAAAAAACACTCTGGCCGATGAGGAGCGCCCCCGCTTTGATTTCTCTTACAGCGGAATTAAGACCGCAGTTCTGCGCTACGTGGAAACTCACAATATGAAGCCCGAAATTGAGCAGCGACGCCGCGCGCTCGCGGCCATGAGCAAGCCCAAGGCTGATGATTATCTCGGGCTTTGCAATCGCAAAACTCTGGACCTGGTGGCATCGTTTCAACGTGCCATGGTAGATGACCTGGTCAGTAAGACCCTGGCCGCAGCCCGGGCCCATGATGTTGCGACCTTGTTTGTGACCGGAGGTGTTGCTGCAAACCAGCAGCTGCGGCAAAACTTTGAACACGAGTCCTCCCGGCAGGGACTGCCGGTGTTCTTTCCTTCCCGCCCGTTATCCACCGACAATGCTGCCATGATCGCAGCGGCCGCGTATCCCAAATTCCTGGCGGGCGATTTTCCCTGCGAAGATTTCTCTGCCGAAGCCGGAATGGCGCTGCGGGGTAGCGGCTAGCCATCAGCCACCAGCTATCGGACATCCACTATCGATTTCAGGGATTGATTTCTTACTTGTGTTTCTTGGGAGCACTTTTGCCAAAAACCAGTTTGAGCGCTTTCTCCAGCTGGGCGTCAATGTCGATGTCTTTGTAGATCACAAAACTGGCGCGCTGTTCGCTACCCTCAAATTCGCTCTGCCGTCCGGAGAGAATCACGATAGGAATAGTGACTGTTTCCGCCCTGTCTTTGAGGGCTGCGATGAACTCGCTCCCACTCATCTTGGGCATCCGGATATCCGTGATGATTAAGTTCGGCCGCACATGGGTAAGCATTTCCAACGCTTCAATTCCATTGGTCGCCGATTCCACCTGAAAGCCGCGCTCTTCCAGAAAACGGCAAACCATGTGCCGGATCAGCATTGAGTCGTCAACCACCAGCACCGTCAGCGGCATTCAAGCTCCCGGGAACACACTCTTCCTCCCTGCGACCCTAACAAAACCTCTGTCCTGTGAACAAGGTGCGCCAGGACAATCTCCCATTACTATCGTCATCGCGGGCGGGAAGCTTCAGGGGTCTTAGGAAAATTTTAGGTATGGTGAGGAACACTCTCAAGCTGTCAGCTTGGAGCTGAGAGCTATCTGCTATCAGGATTCTGTGGCCTGACTATTATCTTCGATGGCCATGTCTTTGAATTCGCTGGACTCAAAGATCTCGCCGCATTCCAGGCATTCGACAAATTCTTCATCTTCTTCGCGGGCCACAATTTGCACGCGCGGGTGCTTACACGGATTTATGTTCCTTCTTGGCGTGGAGGCTTGCGAGGGCGGGGTCGGCTTCATAATCCCGGGGTGAATTTCTCTTGCCGAAGGGCAACAAGGGAGCGGGTTTCACCGGAAATGCCGGGTATTTTAGCCCCGTCTGTCCGCTTGTCAAGCCTATTCCGTTGTTCCTCCGATTTTCTTCGCGTCCATCGCGGCAACTTAGCGACCTTTGCGCTTAAGAGCTTTGAACGGCAACTACAGAGAGAAGCCTCCGAGATCGCAAAGAAAGCTGGTACCTGGGTGATGCGGCGACTATTCGGAGGACTTCGGTGAGCCTTGTAAACCATTCAACGCCAGCAACTTAGCGTTTAGTTGCCATTTCGGCCTCTGCTTATTTGAAGTGGCGCTCAATCGGAAGAAGGTTCTACACTGTGATTGTCGCTTGAGAGTTGGATAACTTGAGTTCGATAATTAAGGCAGAAGCAGGAGAAGCAATCATGAGCACAGATTCGAAGAGGGCGACCTTCGAGCAGCACACGCCGCCGAACGGCATCAAGCTGCCCATTTACATGGATAACCATGCCACTACCCCGGTTGACCCTCGCGTGCTGGACGAGATGCTCCCATACTTCAAGGAAAAGTTTGGCAACGCAGCCAGCCGCAACCATGCCTTCGGCTGGGCGGCAGAGGAAGGGGTCGAGACTGCTCGCGAGCGCATTGCCAAGCTGGTCGGGGCTACCGCCAAAGAAATCATCTTCACCTCCGGCGCCACCGAGAGCGACAACCTGGCTATCAAGGGTGTCGCCGAGATGTACAAGGAGAAGGGCAACCACATTATCACTGCCGTCACCGAGCACAAGGCCGTGCTCGACGCCTGCAAGCGGTTGGAGAAGTATGGCTATCGCGTGACCTACCTGCCTGTCCAGAAAGACGGGCTCATTGATCTCGCGGACCTGAGGCGCGCCCTGGATGACAAAACGATTCTGGTCACGATCATGGCCGCCAATAACGAAATCGGCGTACTGCAGCCCTGGGCGGAGATCGGCCAGTTGTGCCACGAGCGCGGCGTGATCTTTCATACCGACGCAACCCAGGCCGTAGGCAAAGCTCCCGTGGATGTAAACAAACACAATATTGACCTCATGTCGATATCGGCCCACAAGATGTACGGTCCGAAAGGCGTTGGCGCGCTGTACGTGCGCCGCAAGAATCCCCGCGTGCAGATTTCTCCCATCATCGACGGAGGCGGGCACGAGCGCGGCATGCGCTCCGGAACCCTGAACGTTCCCGGCATCATTGGACTGGGGAAGGCTTGCGCGATCGCGACCGAGGGTATGCCGAAGGAAGCCTGTCATCTCGCCGGACTGCGCAATCGTCTGAAGGACAAAATAATGGGGCGCCTGGACGAGGTCTACATCAACGGCAGCATGGAGCACCGCCTCCCCGGAAATCTCAACATCAGCTTTGCCTACGTCGAAGGTGAGTCGCTGCTGATGGGGATCAACGATATCGCAGTCTCGAGTGGCTCAGCATGCACCTCCGCAACGCTGGAGCCCTCCTACGTTCTGAAGGCCCTGGGCACGGGAGATGACCTCGCCCACAGCTCGATTCGCTTCGGCCTGGGCCGCTTCAACACCGAAGCTGAAGTCGATTACGTTGCCGATCGGGTGGTGGAAACCGTGCAGCGCCTGCGCGAGCTTTCCCCGCTGTACGAGATGGCCAAGGAAGGCGTGGATTTGAAGTCAGTGAAGTGGGCGGCAGAATAAAAACAGGTTTCAGAGTTGCAAGGTTGCAAGGTTTCAAGGTTTCAAGCTTTCAAAGTAACCTCGCGCCTGACGAGTTAGCGCGGCCCCCGATAGCACGTTGAAAGCTTGGAACTTTTTGGGAGGGCAAATCATGGCCTACAGCGACAAAGTTCTCGATCACTACTCCAACCCCCGTAATGTGGGGTCGATGGACAAGAATAGCCGGGACGTAGGTACCGGCCTGGTGGGCGCTCCCGAATGCGGCGACGTTATGAAGCTTCAGATCAAGGTGAACCCGCAGACCAGCGTCATCGAGGACGCGAAGTTTAAGACCTTCGGCTGCGGATCGGCAATTGCGTCGTCTTCGCTGGCCACCGAGTGGGTAAAAGGCAAGACTATCGACGAGGCTTTGCAGATCAAGAACACGGAGATTGTGCAAGAGTTGTCGCTGCCTCCGGTCAAAATTCACTGCTCGGTGCTGGCCGAAGACGCCATTCGTGCCGCGATCCATGACTGGAAGAAGAAAAACGGGACTACTGAGAAAACGGCCGCTCCCGCAGAAGCGAAAGCGAGTCCGTAATCCTGATGGAAAGCCGTGGAAACGGCCGTGATAGTGTCACAGATCACAGACGCGTTCTGGCCTGAGAGCCATCATGGCTTATGACCATGGCAGAAGAGGGCACAAAAACGATTGTACCGCCAGCGTCCGAGGCTCCGGCGAAGGGCATTCAGGTGACTGACAAGGCGATCATCAGGATTCGAGGAGCAATGGCCAAAGAAGGTATTTCGCCCCAGCAAGGTGGCCTTCGTCTGGGCGTGCAAGGCGGCGGATGCTCCGGCCTGAGCTACAGCGTTCGGTTCGACACTCAGCCGCGGGAGCGCGATCGCACCTTCCAGTTCGGGGATATTCGCGTATTCGTGGATCCGAAGTCGTTTATCTACCTGCGAGGCATGACCCTGGATTATCAGGAGACCCTCATGCAGCGGGGCTTCGTATTCGTCAATCCGAACTCAACGAAGTCATGCGGCTGCGGTAGTTCTTTCTCAGCGTAGTTCCGGAACCACGTGGTCCCAGCCACCTCGGCCGGAGTCCGAGCCAGCCCGCGTTTGTTTTGCACCGACTCAGTAGGCGCGAGTAGCGCACGACGATGAACCCAGAAGCACAAAGAACTTCGTCTCTGATCATGCCGGGCGATGCAACGACCACCTGCTGGTCGTGCGGCGACATGCGCGCCGCCCACTTCTGCAGTTCCTGCGGCAAGGTGCAGCCCCCAGCCCCCGTGGATTACTTCACATTTTTCGGCCTGCCTCGCAAATTGAACCTGGATACCGCCGCGCTGGAAGTAGAGTTCTACGAACTCAGCCGCCGATTGCATCCCGATGTTTATGGCCGCGCCGATTCCAAGGAACAGCATTGGAGCCTGGAGAAAAGCTCGCAGCTCAACGATGCGTACCGAATACTGAAAGATCCCATCCGGCGTACCGAATACTTGTTGCGACTGGAAGGCATAGAACTGGAAGAACAATCGAAAACCGCCACCGAAAAGGCACGGAACACAGGCGAGCTGAAGAAACAAATTGTGCCTCCCGAACTGCTGGAAGAAGTCTTTAACTTGAACATGGAGCTGCAGGAACTGCGCACACAGAGGCAGATGGGAGAAGACGATCCCGCCCTGATCGAAGAACTCGGGCGGCAAAAGTTGGAACTCGAGCGAAAGTTCGAAGCATTGTCCAAGGAATTGCGGACTTACTGGGACGAATGGGATCAAGCAGTCGAGAACGGCAACGACCAGGAACGCCGCAAGGTGCGCGACAAGATGGTGGATCTGCTGAACCGCCGCAACTACATTCGGAACCTGGTCAGAGACGTGAATGAGGGACTGGAAACTTAGCACTCAGCGCTCAGCATCTGGTCTCATAGCCTCCTGCAGCTTAGGCATTTCACCAAATCTGAATTGGCTGAAAGCTGATTGCTGACTGCTGAGTGCCTGTCAATATGGCTGACCCCGTCATCGGTATCGACCTCGGAACCACGAACTCGCTGGTCGCCTACATGGCGCCGCAGCAGGCGAACGGCAGTGCCGCCGGAACTGGGCCCGTCGTAATCCCCGGGGAGGATGGCTCAAATCTGCTGCCCTCGATGGTGGCTCTGGATGAGAACGATCAGATCATCGTGGGGAATGCGACGCGGAAATATTTGATTGAGACTCCGGAGCGGGCGGTTTATTCCATCAAGCGTCTCATGGGGCGCGGGGTTGAAGACATTCACGACGAACTTAAGCTCTTCCCGTTCCGCCTCGCCGAAGACATCCAGCCCGGGGAGGTGCTGCGCATCGAGCTGGGCGAAAAAACATTTACCCCTCCGGAGATTTCGGCTTTCATAGTTCGCCAGCTAAAACGCAACGCGGAGCGCTTTTTCGCCGGGCCGGTGACCAAGGCGGTCATCACGGTTCCAGCATATTTCAATGATGCCCAGCGCCAAGCCACCAAGGATGCGGGTCGTATTGCGGGGCTCGATGTTCTGCGCCTGGTGAACGAGCCAACTGCGGCTTCGCTGGCTTACGGGCTGGACAAAAAGAAAAACGGGATTGTCGCAGTGTATGACCTGGGCGGCGGCACCTTTGATATCTCTATTCTCAAACTGCACGACGGTATTTTCGAAGTCATTGCTACCAACGGCGACACCCACCTGGGCGGCGACGACATGCGCTGGATGATATTCGCGGCGATATGGGCCTCGACCTTCGCCGCAGTGGCGAGGCCGTGCAAACCATACGCAAGGCTGTCATCGAGGCAAAAATTGCACTGTCAGCACGGGATTCCACCAGGCTCGATGTCGAACTACCGCAAGGGAAGCGCTACCAGCGAGAGATCACGCGCGAACAATTCGAGCAGCTAATCCAACCGATTCTCGATCGCACGGTTGCGCCGGTTAAGCAAGCCATGAAAGATGCCGGTCTGGCTCCGGAGCGGATTGAAGAAGTGGTGCTGGTCGGAGGCTCGACCCGCATCCCAAAAGTGCGCGAGCTTGTGCAAAACCTCTTTAAGCGCGTACCGCACACCAATCTCAATCCTGATGAGGTGGTGGCCCTGGGTGCCGCCGTGCAAGCCAATATTCTGAGCGGCGGATCGGAAGCCACCGCGAACATGCTGCTGCTCGACGTTACTCCACTCTCGCTAGGCATTGAAGTAGCGGGCGGAGTCACCGACAAAGTCATTCTGCGAAACTCTACAATTCCAGCCTCTGCCAACCAGTTTTATACAACTCAAATTGACGGGCAGGCAAACGTTGCCATCCATGTGCTGCAAGGAGAGCGCGAACTGGCAAAGGATTGCCGTTCGCTAGCGCGTTTCGATCTGAAGGGAATTCCGCCCATGCCCGCCGGCCTGCCGCGCATTGAAGTCAGGTTCTTGATTGATGCCAACGGAATCCTGCACGTATCCGCCCGCGAGCAGCGCAGCGGCAAAGAATCCGAGATCGAAGTCCAGCCCAGCTACGGACTCAGCGAGGAGCAAGTCGAAAGCATGATTCTGGAATCCTTTGACAGTGCGGAAGAGGATTTCCGGCAACGGCAGTTGATCGAAGCGCGCAACGAAGCAGCCACCATCCAGGCAGCCTTGGAGAAAGGCAGAAAGAATCCAGCCTGGGCACACCTGACGTCGGATGAGCGCAAACAAATCGATAAACTGGAGAAGGCCTTAAAAGCTGTGAAAGACACCGACGATTATCTGGCAATTCGCAAGGCGATTGAAACCTTGAACCAGGGCACGATGCACTTGGCAGAAATGATGATGGATAGCGCGGTCAGCACTGCATTAAAAGGCAAAACCATTGACCAAGCCGAAATGGGCGAGACTCCAAATGCCGGACATCCCGTCGCAAAAGCGGATTTTGAATGAACGAGCATCCCAATGCCTGTCGAGGCACAAGCTTGTCGAGCAGCGCGAGCGCAGCCCGCGGGGCAGAATAGCTTAGTCCAGCGCGTAAGCGCTGGGTTAGCGAGTGGAAGGAGCGAGTCCCGCTAGGGACGGCACCCATTGCAAAATGGCTGAAACCAAACAATCCACAGCCACGGTAGAAACCGGAGAAAACAGCGTTCAGGTAACTTTTTTGCCCGAAGGCAAGATCGTCCAATTTGAACATGGCAAGCTACCCTACAAAGATCATGGCAAGGAACAGTCAGTCCTCGACGTCGCATTGAACAGCGGCGTGCGCCTCGACCACGCCTGCGGCGGCAATTGTGCCTGCACTACCTGTCACGTATGGGTGAAAGAAGGTGCGGAAAATCTCTCCGAGATGGACGATGACGAAGCCGACCGTCTCGACATGGCCGCCGATCTGCAGTTAAACTCGCGTCTCGGCTGCCAGGCGGTAATTGCGAAGCCGGGCAAGGTAGTCATCGAAATTCCTGCCTGGAACCGGAATTACGTGTCGGAGGAGCATTAGGAAGGTTTCAAGGTTCAGAGTCTCTGGGTTGCAAAGTTCCATGGTTCCGCTTCGCGTCCGTTGCGTCCTCCTTGTGGGTCCTTTGCGTTTAGAGCGTTTTGCACTTTGAAGCCTTGCAACCTTGAAACTTTGAAACTTTTCTTCAGGAGCTTTTCATGCCCAAGCAGCTAACCTGGGACGACGCCGACGACATCGGCGTTCTGCTTTCCGAAACGCACCCCGAACTGGATCCCTTGAGCGTACGGTTTACCGACCTGCACCGCTATGTCATTGAATTAGCTGAGTTCAAAGACGATCCCAAGAAGTCCAATGAAGGAAAGCTGGAAGCCATCCAGATGGCCTGGCATGCGGAAGTCTTAGACCGCACGCAGGGCTAGCTTCGCCTGAGAGTTTGCGGCGCGTGGTCTGTACTTTTCTTACAAACATTTGACATCTTCCTGACACTTACGATCCTGACGGGCCTTAAGCTTCGCCTCACCTCATGCCACGACGGGAGCTCGGGGGAGCGCCCGCCGGGCATGACATTCTCCGGTAATGCTGTGAACTTTCCCCCTTCTCTCCTCGCAAAAAAGGGCACGGCATTCTTGCCGTGCCCTTCAACTCTAAATTCTTGATCACCTAACCTACTGGCGTCGGCACCGGTTCCTCCACGCTGGCTTCCCGCAGGAATTTAGCAGCTTCTTCCGGAGGTGTTGGGTTGATGTAAAAACCCGTGCCCCACTCGAATCCTGCCGTCTTGGTCAGCTTGGGCATGAACTCAATATGCCAGTGATAGTGGTCGTTGGTCGGATCCTGCACCGGAGATGTGTGAATAACCAGGTTGTACGGTGGGTTATCCAGAACGCGGTCGGCCTTCAGCAGCAGATTCTTCAGCGCCTTGGCCAGGTTTTCAAACATGTGCGACGACGAGTTCTCAAACGCGGACTCATGCTGCTTGGGCAGGATCCAGGTCTCGAACGGGAACCGTGGAGCGTACGGCGCTAAAGTCAGGAAGTCTTCGTTCTCGGCAACCACGCGGCTGCTGGAATCGAGCTCCTGGCGAATGATGTCGCAGAATACGCAGCGCTCTTTGTAAATGTAGTACTGCTTCGCGCCTTGTAGTTCTTCCACTACATAAATAGGCAGAATCGGCAGGGCGATGAGCTGCGAGTGGGCATGCTCGAGCGAAGCCCCGGCCGCCTCACCGTGATTCTTGAAAATCAAAATGTACTTGAAGCGCCGGTCTTTTTTCAGGTCAAGAATGCGGTCACGGAAGGTCCACAAAACGTCTTCAATGCGCTTGGGAGGCAGGGTACCCAATGTAGCGTTATGGTCGGGCGTCTCAATGATGACCTCGTGCGCCCCGATCCCATTCATTTTGTCGAACATGCCTTCGGCTTGTCGATTCAGGTTGCCCTCAATGCCCAGCGCCGGAAACTTGTTCGGCACCACACGCACCGTCCAACCCGGCGTGTCACGCATCGGCGGCGGTCCACCGTTGGGATTCGGGCGGTAAGCCTGGATTTCCGGCGGCGTTTTGTTCTCGTTCCCATAGCAGAACGGGCAGAAGCCGCCCTTGATCTTGATACCTTCGCGCACGAAGTCCGTCGGACGCTTCGCGCGGTCTGTCGAGATGATTACCCACCGGCCAACAATCGGATCTTTTCTAAGCTCAGGCACTCAACTAAATCCTTTCAATTGACGACCCCAGGGAAACAGTTATTTTACGACATGGGGCAGGAATTTTTGAACAATTCAAACTGCGGCTGGGAAGGTTTAGCAAGATAATACACGCTCACCACGTCCAAGCGCCACTGTGGGGTGGTGGGAAACTGCCGCAGATACTCCCGGGCCACGGCGGCTAGTTCGCGTTTCTTGTGCAAATCTACCGCGGCTTCGGCGGGCTTTACGTCGTGCGTAGTGCGGGCTTTAACCTCAATAAAGCACAGCACATCTTTGTCCCAACCAATCAAGTCAATTTCCCCACGCCGCCGCGGAGAACGGAAATTGCGCGCCACCATGACGTACCCAAGCTTGCGCAAATAAAAGTAGGCATCTTCTTCGCCGCGCCCCCCAATGCGTTGATGCGGCGGCCTCGGATCTGCTGCCAGCATGCGCTCGGCCAACCAGTCGAGCATGCGGACGGTGGCATAAGTAACTCGGGCAAGCATAAAACTGGTCTCCGGATTCCGGCGTCAGGCTTCCGGTTGCCGGACGGGAGGATGAGTTGATTTTAGGATCTGAGTTCTCCCGCCGAAGTGACGACGGTCACATGACCGCCGTCATTTGTGGGCTGAGGATCAATCAGTGTGATTTGGAGCGCACCCCTTGACGCGGCAACGAAATGAACGCTACACTCTACCGTCTTTCCGCGCTGGTCGGCCCGAGTCTCCGCACATGGATCCAGGTCAAAAAACAGTTCTTTGCATTGACGACTACAAAACATCCGCAGCCGGCTGGTGTCTGTACTTGCAAACTGCCGGCTATGCAGTAGAAACGGCCTACGATCCACAGGAAGGTCTACAGCTGTTTGCCACCTCGGCGGTGGACTTGGTTTTGCTCGATTACTCCATGCCGGAAATGAACGGTGGCGAGGTGGCGGCGACCATGAAGCACATGAAACCGGATGTTCCCATCGTAATGCTTTCCGGCGTATCCGAGATACCCCAAGGCTGCCGTGCCTGCGTAGACGCCGTAATCGTCAAGGGCGAGCAGCCAATCGTGGTGCTGCAGAAAATTGAGGAACTCCTTAATCGCCCTGAACGCGCCGCCTGACTCGTTCGATGGTTCTAAGCGGCGCGTCTGTGCCGCCGCGATTTCCGCGGTTTGGTCTTGGTGGCCACTTTCTTCCTGGGGTTGCTCCGTTCGACAACTAGCCTGGCTGGAACAGAGCCCACTAACGGTAGTGTCGCGGCCTGGGGGCTGAATATCCGCGCCATATACTTGTCCTTGCATTCCACCGAACAAAAGTGAACTGCGAGCGGATGAACCGCCAGTTCTCTATCCCAAGCTGTAAGAATCGTAACTTCCCGTCGTGCCGAGGTCACGCCAACCGCTTCCGCTGCGTGACCCAGAATCCATGCCTGCTCCGACCGCTTCGGTCGCGAGCACCAATCGCAAATATATTGAATCATGGGGAGCCTCTAGCTTTGTTAGATGAGACAACCGCGCCCATGGTTTGGCCAGTTTCCATTTAGTGTGCTCGTATTTCTCAGGACATTCGAGGATATCCTGCAGCTCTTCCGGCGAGAAGGTTCGCGCATGAGTGGGACCTTCGAGCGCAATCCGGGTGGACAGCAGGACCAGGAAGATATAGAGAGAGAAACAAATAGAGCGCTTAGGTCGTTCGTTCCTGGAGATACGTTATAAGAGGGCCGGCCGCGAATGGCTGGCCCTTTTTGTTTGCTGGTTCAGAAACCAACATCTCCGTTCAGTTCTCTGCTTGGGTGGAGATCAGGGGGCGGGCTGCAGGGGCGGGAATTTGTCCCCGGAAATTCACCGTCACCACGCCGGCCAACGCGATCGCGCCGCCCAGCAGCGAGAGCATTCGCGGCACTTCTCCCAGCCAGATCCAGGCGATGAAGATGGCCAGCACCGGAATCAGATAGAGCAGGCTGGAAGTGCGGCCAGCGGGACCGTGGGAGAGCACGTAGGCCCATCCGACGTAGGCGAGCGCGCCCGGAAAAATTCCGAGATAAATAATGGCGAGCGTGTGACTGAGAGGCGCAGCACGCAGGGCGTGGAACAAGCCACCGCCAAAGGGCAGCATGAGCAGCGTTCCGGGCCAGATGGAATAGGCCGTGAACTCGAGCGCGGTGTAGCGGCCCAGATAGTGCTTCTGCAAGATCATGTAGACGGCGGAAGTGATGGCGGCAGCGAGAATGATGAGGGCCTGCGTGGAAAGGTGGATGCCCTCGCCTTCTCCGCTGGCGATCAGCGCGACTCCGCAGAAGCTCAGGAAAACTCCTACCCAGCCCAAGGTCGTGAGCCGCTCATGCAGGATGAACATGGCCAGGAGTGCTGTCCAAATGGGGACGGAAGCGATGAGCAGGCTGGCGGCGCCGGCGGTGACTCTGACCTCGCCATAATTGAGAGCGAGATTATAGAACGTTATGCCGATCGCGCCCGTGCCGACGAAGCCGGGAATGTCACGCAGCGCGGGCCGGCGGAAGTGAGCCAGGCCGGCGTAGATGGCCAGGGTGAGAGACGCGATCAGGAAACGCAGCACGGCCAGCTGTCCGGGCGAGTAGGAGCGCAGGGCGGCGCGGATTCCGGCAAACGCCGACGCCCAGACCACTAGCGTGAAGCCGAGGGCGAGCAGGGTGCGAGATGTGAGACGAGGCGTCACGTGAATTATCTGATTTTGATTGTTGATTGTTGGTCGAGGATTCAAGTTAGCCCTCCCCATATAGGACAGGGCTGGGTGCAACTCAACAATGTCTTCGTGCACTGAATCGCCCACGTGGATTGTGCCTTCGCTCAAAATCTGTGCGCGAAGCCCACCTCGATGGCGCAGACCCTTGATCACCGGGCATCCGGTCAGCGCTTCCAGGTGGCTGCAGGGTTCACAGAGTCGAATGCCGCGAACTCTGACATCGCCGACGCGGAATTCGCGTCCCACCAGATGATTCAGCGGGACGCCGCGCGTGACCAGGTTGCGACGGGCCTCGCCTGCGGCGAATTGGGTGCCGTAATCGCGTTGCAAGGCTTCGATCGCTTCCGCCTCGATCAGGGTCAGCTCACAGTCCGGGATCGGCTTGGAGAAGGTTCCCTTCTGCAGGCCGTAGCGGTCGCCTTCGAGTCCGACTGCCGGAATCGCGCGCACCTCATCAATGGAGCGCGTGGGTTGCTTGGCGGCCGCGGCGATGTAAATCGCGTCAATGATTCCTGTCCACATGGTTTTACTTTCCGGTATTTGCGGAGCGGCCGCGCTGGATCTCTGGCTTAAGATCGCTCGCTTCGCTTGGGGGACGGCCGAGGCGACCGTCCCCACGTGGCCTGTGGTCATTCGGCCCCTACGCTCCTTGCGGCTTGCCACTGCCTGCGGAC
>QIAS01000352.1:0-6108 GCA_003225615.1 Acidobacteriota bacterium
CGGGCAGGGCGAGGAGACGACCTTCGCCCAGTTGATCGCCGACCAGCTAGGGATTGATCCGGACGACGTCAACGTGGTTCACGGGGACACCATGGCGGTGCCCTACGGAATCGGAACTTTCGGAAGCCGCGCCACGGCTGTCGGCGGCACGGCAGCCTACATGGCTACGCAAAAGTTGAAAGCCAAGATGGCGACCCTAGCCGCGCACCTGCTCGGTGCGAAGCCTGCCGACATCACCATTGGCCGCGGCCGGCTCACGGCCAAGGGCAACAAAAAGTCGATTTCTTTCGGTGAATTGGTCATGGCGGCCTACACCGCCAGAAATATTCCTCCGGGCTTCGAGCCCGGTATGGAAGCCACGCACTTCTTCGAGCCATCGAACTTTACCTTCCCCTTCGGAGCACACATCGCTTCCGTAGAAGTCGATGGGGAGACCGGTGAAGTCAAAATCGACAAATACGTTGCCGTGGACGACTGCGGCAACGTGCTCAATCCGCTGCTGGTTGATGGACAGATTCACGGTGGCATCGCGCAAGGCTTAGGCCAGGCCATGTGGGAGGAACTCATCTACAACGAAGACGGGCAGCTCGTCACCGGGTCGCTCATGGATTACGCCCTTCCCAAGGCTCATCTGCTGCCGGATTTCACGCTCGAACGCACGGTCACGCCTTCGCCGGTGAATCCCATGGGCGTCAAAGGGGTCGGCGAAGCTGGCACCATCGCGTCGACGCCGTGCATGGTCAATGCTGTCTGCGATGCGCTTTCACCTTTGGGCGTCCGCCACATCGATATGCCACTCAAGCCCGAACGGGTCTGGCGCGCCATTACGCACGCCCAGGCTTCGCGCGATGAGCATGAACTAGCGATGGCGGGCGCGGTGGCGAAACCTTCTAGCAGCAAATCGGGCCGGAAGACGGCCGGGAGGCGCGCATGATTGCAGCCAACTTTGATTACGAATCTCCCCGCACCCTTAGCGAAGCGCTAGAACTGCTTTCTTCGCGCGAGGACGCCAAAATCCTGGCCGGAGGACATAGCCTGCTGCCGGCCATGAAACTGCGCCTGGCCACGCCAGCCCTGCTCGTGGACATTAGCCGCATTAGTGGCCTGAACTACATTCGGGAAGTCGGCGACCGGGTCTCCATTGGAGCCATGACCACGCACGCGGAAGTCGTATCCTCAGACGTGCTGCAACGCTCTTCGCCTCTCCTGCCGCAAGCTGCTTCGCAAATCGGCGACACACAGGTCCGCAATTGCGGCACTATTGGAGGCTCTTTGGCACAAGCCCATCCGGCGGCAGACTACCCCGCAGTGGTGCTGGCACTTGACGCTGAAATCGTGGCCGTTGGCCGTGGCGGCGAGCGCCCTATCAAAGCGCTCGATTTCTTCACTGGAATGTTCTCCACCGCGCTACGTGCGGATGAAATTATTACCGAGGTCCGCGTGCCCAACACTGAAGGTCAACGCGTCGCTTACAAGAAGCACCATCACCCAGCCTCTGGATTTGCGGTGGTTGGGGTGGCTGTCCGCCTCAAGGCTTCCGCAGAGAGAATCGATACGGTAGCCGTTGGCATTACGGGAGTCTCGCACAACGCATATCGGGCTGTGGCGGTGGAGGACTCTCTGCGCGGCAGACCGCTGGGAGCAATCGCTGCAGCCGCGGCACGCGTGGCCAACGACGTCGACGTGCTCGGGGATTACTACGCCTCGGCCGAGTACCGAAAGCACCTGGCCGCTGTACTGACCCGTCGCGCCCTGGAGCAGGCCGCAGGCGTACGAAAATGAAGCAACTGGCGACGGCCGCCCTTCGGCTTGCTCAGGGCAGGCTCCCGGCCGTCGCACGCCAGAGCGAAGCCCGCTAGCATCCCAATTGGTCTACAATCAACCCATTCGCCCGAGGTCCCATTGACGACTCCCAGGTCCAATCGCTCGCCTCGATGGACGGTGATTGCCTCCGGATTGCTTATCGCTGCACTCGGCCTGGTGGTGATGTATACAAATCGCAGTGCCTTTTTCAGTCCCGCCGCAGTAGTCGTCGTCTCCGCTATTGGAATGGCTGCCTTGCTGTTGCAACTGCGTTTTCGCCGTGATCTTTCTCCCGCGATACACGCTCCCCGCTGGTTGAATATCTTAGGAATCCTTTTCGCCTTTGGTGCGCTCTTTGGCGACCTGGTCCACTTCAGCTCACAGGTCATCGAGTTGCTGGCGCTCGCGGCTGTCGTCTGTTTTGGTAGCAGCAGTGCCATAGTGCTCGACTCCATCCGCAAGCAACGCGCTCTACCCAAATGATCGCGGGTGCGCACATTTCTCTTCCCGAAGAATTCAACGCCGCGGCATACTTCATCGACAGAAACCTGCAGGAAGGTCGCGGCGAAAAAACTGCCATAGAGTGCGAGGAGGCTCGGCTTACTTATCGCCAGCTCCATGACCGCGTAAATCGCATAGGCAACGCGCTTCGCAAGCTGGGTGTCCGCATGGAGGAGCGTGTTCTGCTGCTCCTGCTGGACATACCTGAATTCGCCGCCAGTTTCTTTGGAGCTATCAAAATCGGAGCCGTTCCCGTGCCGGTCAACACGTTGCTGAGGTCTTCCGACTACCAGTACATGTTGAACAACTCCCGCGCGCGCATCGCTATTGTCAGCGACTCGCTTTACCCCCACATCCGATCAATCCCCAAAACTGAGTTGCGCTACTTGAAGCACATCATCGTGGTTGGGCAGGAAGCGCCGGCTGGAACCTTGCACTTCGCCGAACTTATCGAGCAGAATTCGTCCCAACTCGACCCGGAGCTCACCAGTAAGGATGACGCAGCATTCTGGCTCTACTCCTCTGGCTCCACAGGATTTCCGAAAGCCTGTGTCCATCTGCAGCATGACATGGTGATCTGCGCGGAGCGCTATGCGAAAGGCATTCTCGGAGCTACGGAACACGACCGCTTCTTCAGTGTGGCAAAACTATTTTTTGCCTATGGTTTGGGAAACGGGCTGTACTTTCCTCTGGCAGTGGGCGGTACGAGCATCCTGTGGTCCGGCCCGCCCAAGCCGCAAGACATCTTCCAGTGCATTGAGCGCCATCGTCCCACGCTATTCTTTTCCGTTCCTTCTAACTTTGCTGCATTGCTTGCCCAGCCTCAGGGCGACGGCTCCAATTGCGATCTCTCCTCCATACGCTATGCTGTCTCTGCCGGTGAAGCCCTGCCGGCCGGCATTTTCCATCGCTTCAAAGATCGGTTTGGCGTCGAGATACTCGACGCCATCGGCTCTACCGAAGTCCTGCACATGTTCATCGCGAATCGTCCCGGCGCGGTGCGCCCCGGTTCCAGCGGCCAAATCATTCCCGGTTATGAAGCGAAAATTCTCGATGAGAGCGACCAACCCGTGGAGCGCGGAGAAATTGGCAGCCTGCTAGTCAAGGCGGATTCCACTTGCGCCGGCTACTGGAACCAGCACCAACGCACCAAAGATACAATTGAAGGCCATTGGATCCGCACCGGAGACAAATACCTTCAGGACGCCGATGGCTATTTCTGGTACGCCGGCCGTTCTGATGACATGCTCAAATGCAGCGGCATCTGGGTGAGCCCTGTCGAAATCGAGACTGTCCTGATCGAGCATGCTGCTGTCCGGGAAGCGGCGGTGATAGGCAAGAAAGACAAAGATGAACTGTTGAAACCTGTCGCCTGTGTGGTTTTGAAAGACGGTGCGACCGGCACTCCTGAACTGGCGCGCGAATTGGAAGAATTCGTTGTCAGCCGCTTGCCGGCATTCAAGCGCCCGCGATGGATACACTTCGTTGCTGAAATACCCAAAACTGCAACCGGGAAACTACAACGGTACAAGCTCCGCCAGCAGCTCTCCCAATCCACTACTCTTTCGTGAGGCTCGGGGCGTCGAACTGCACCTCGAGAGTCGTCTCAACTTCTACGGGCGTGCCGTTGACATAGTACGGTTCATACCGCCACCAGCGCGCCGCATCCATGGCGGACTGTGCGAGCGCCTCTGGCCCGCTCACCGGTTCTAGCTTTACCACCTTGCCTTCCGTGTCAATCACGGCACGCAATACCACCATCCCTGGCAGGCGCTTCTGACGTGCCTCATCGGGATATACCGGATCAACCTTATGGGTGAGGCGCTGCTCCATTAGGCTGGCTGGCAGTGTTGCCCGGGGTAGTGGCACAGCGGCCTTCTGAGCAGAAAGCTGCGCTTCGATTTCGGTCCAGCCCTTTTGCCAGCGCCACCATCCCACCAGCGCTGCCGCGATGAGAAACGGAGCAATCCGCACAACAAGCCGCCTAGTAGGTCGCCGGAAGCCCTTGGCTTTATGCCTGACCGCAGGGGCTGCCGGTGTGGGTGCTTTCCCCTGAACTTTGGGTTTGGCAACCGGTGGGTTGGGCTCCTGCTTCGTCCAATCCCGAATCAGAGCCCGCTGTTCCTCAGAAAGTCCAAGGAACTCTACCCCACACCGCAGCTGAGACTGATAACGCACTACCGCCCGTGCTTCCACAGGCCCATTTACGCCAGGCAGAGAAAATTGCACGCCCACCGACTCACCGGGAAAAATCACTCCCGCGAGTACTAGTCCTGCGCCTCCTGCGCTAATGTCCAGGGAACGACCCGGGATGCGGTCTGGCACCCCGGATCGCAAGACAGTTACGTCCAAAGGAACCGCAACCTTGTATCGGGGAAGACCGC
Source organism: Acidobacteriota bacterium (assembly GCA_003225615.1). Classification (GTDB taxonomy): domain Bacteria; phylum Acidobacteriota; class Terriglobia; order Terriglobales; family Acidobacteriaceae; genus QIAS01. The sequence continues at coordinate 4,689 of QIAS01000352.1, forward strand.
GCCGTGCCGAATGTTCTTGTGAGATTGCGGGGGACACTGCCGTGCTCATAACTCACCTAATTGCATTTAGACGACAAAACTCCCTCGCCTTGCAATCCAGGACGCAACCAACTGGCGCCGGGCAAAACTATGGGCTGAGTATAGCACTGCTGGGAGCTATGCCCGGAAGGATGTCATTCGGCTGGGGATAGCTCCCGCTTCGCGGCATAGGGTCGCGACGGCAGCCGGAGCCGGGCCATCACTAACTGTAATATTCCTGATAGGTGAGACCTCAGCGATAAAGCATCATTAAGTATTCATTGGCCGCGATATCGCCGCTCCACTCCGGGCTGCGTTGCTTTTTGCGCTTCCTTTTCTTTGCCGCACCTTCTGGTTCTGCGGAAACGGACAACTTCTGTTCCGCAACTTCGGCACCCGCTTCGGGGGCCTTACTTGGATCCTCAAACACCCCACTCATGGCCGCCACTCCCTGGCTCATCGCCTTTAGCGATTTGCACAAATCTTTTGATGTGCCCGGGAGCAGAGCAGATGCTCAGCAGAAAAGCGGATAGACCCAAATTTAGCTGTAGGAATTAACAGTAGGTGAGTAGCTCATGCCGACGTGCGAGCAGTAACATAACCAGCCCAAAAGCGCGGCCCCGGGCCGCGGGCAGAGACTCTGATTCGATTGGCCGCCTCGCTTATGGCCAGCGCTTCGCCGTATCTTCCCAGCCCGCCGCACGGGCCGGCTGCGGCGTGGCGTTTACTGCCGGCTGTGGAATCCGGATAGGTTGTTGCCCCGTCGCCGGGGACGCTAGTGTGGGCTTGGGCGTTTCGCCTGAATCCTTGCCTTCGTCAGACAACAAAGGGGCCGCAACCCGCAGTGCTTCGACTTCCTTTTCCAGCCTTGCCAATTCAAGTTCTTTCTGTCTCAGAACCTCGTAAACATTCTTCATAGGCACCTGTGCGCGCAAATGCACCGAATGACCGCACTTTATGCAGGCGCAACGATTTTGTCAAGAAGGAAGAGGCAAATCAGGAGGAATGAGATAATACCATTGCGATGAGAACGACGAGAAATACTACAAGTGCACCCATAACGTAGCCATCGTGAAAGATCCACAGCTTGTCCCGCAGGGGGGTGGTCACTTCTCCGTTGACAAACTGGCTGGAAAACTGGTGCGCTGGAACACTCTTCTGGCCCGAATTCCGGGCTTCGGCCTCCTGCCGGCGTTCGCAATCCAGACAAAGTCGGCGATCTTTCGACACGGGAAAGCCACATGTCTCGCACTTGGCGATGCTGCCCAGTTCCGCCACGGCCGGCTTTGTTACGGATTGCTCAACCGAGGGCTTCCCAGGAATCTGCTCTGGCTGAATTTTCCCCGCCGGCGCAGGCTCATCGTCCATTTCCAGAGCAGTCTTACTGCCGGCGGACGGCTCG
>QIAS01000352.1:6141-6581 GCA_003225615.1 Acidobacteriota bacterium
AAACGGCGCCGCACTTGGTCTGCTGAGGTTGGCGGATGGCTCGCTTCCTGGAGACTTCTCAATGACCGGCTCAATAGCCGGAGCTTCCGCATCGGCCTTCTCGACGATCGGTTCCGCTTCGACCTGCAGCACACCGGGATTTGTCCGCGCAGCGTCGGTATGCAGAAGCGCCGTATGAACCATCTCCCCAAGCCGCTGGAGCACTTCCAGATCGCGTTCGGTGAAGGCCGCGACCTCATCGGAAAACAGCTCGAAAAGGCCGGCAATCTCCTGCTCGTGGGCTAGAGGCATCACGACGACGGATGCAATTCCCAGCGCCTGGCAGCTCTCGCGGTTTACTCGCGGGTCCGTTTCCGCGTCATCGCAGCGGAGAATCTGACGCGTGCGCACGCTCTCTCCGGTCAGCCCTGAATCCACCTGCAAATGGGCTCCCAGGGCCG
>QIAS01000353.1 GCA_003225615.1 Acidobacteriota bacterium
CGATTGGCGATTTGGATGTGCTGGTCACCGGTGAAGCGTGCGTGGACGATGATTGCCGCGAGAAGCTGGTGCAGCATCTCATCCGCTTTCCTGGGCTGATGGAAATCATCGCGCAGGGCGAAAACAAGATCAGCTTCCGGCAACGCAGCGGCATGCAGGTGGATGTGCGTTTGCTTCCGCCCGACTCATTCGGCGCGGCAATGCAATACTTCACCGGTTCCAAGTCACATAATGTGGCCTTGCGCCAGCGGGCGTTGAAGATGGGATTCACTTTGAGTGAGTACAGTCTTGCTCGGCTTGATAACGAAAAAGTTGTGGCGGGAAAAACCGAGGAGGAAATCTACGCCAAGCTGAAGCTCGACTACATCCCGCCTGAGTTGCGCGAAAATCACGGAGAGATTGAAGCTGCCGCCAACCACGCGCTACCGGAGCTAATTTCACAAAGCGATATACAAGGCGACGTGCACATGCACACGGTTGAAACTGATGGGCGTTGCACGATTGAAGAAATGGCCGGGGCGGCCCGCGCGCGTGGCTACAAGTACATGGCGATCACGGACCACTCCAAAAATCTGGCTTTTGCCAACGGCTTGGACGACCAGCGCGCGCTTGAGCACATCAAGCGAATTCGGGCCGCGGACGAAAAGATAAAGGAAATCCGCATTTTTGCCGGCATCGAGGTGGATATTCTCGCCGATGGAAGCCTGGATCTTTCCGATTCGGTGCTGGCGGAGATGGATATGGTTATTGCCAGCGTACACTCCCACTTCAATCAGGAGCGTGCGCAGATGACTGAACGCTTTCTGAAAGTTATTGCAAATCCCAACGTCTCCTTAATCGGTCATCCTACGGGACGGATTTTGCTGCGGCGGACATCGACGTGATCCTTAAGGCGGCGGCACAGTATAAGGTTGCGATGGAGCTGAATTCCTATCCCGATCGCCTCGATCTGTGCGACTCGCATTTGCGGCTGGCCAAGCGGCATGGAGTGAAGATCGTGATCAACACGGATTCCCATCACACTTCTCATATGGAAAAAATTCGCTATGGCGTGTTGCAGGCCCGGCGAGCTTGGCTTACCAAGGATGATGTTCTGAATACTCTTCCGGCGCAGAAGTTTGCGAAAGCCATGAAGCACGCCTGGCCGTGATTTTGCTGACGAACATGCCGAAGGTTTTCTTCGCGACATTTGCGAAAACTTTGTGTCCTTTGCGGTCAGAAGCTTTTAAGCGCTAAGTACGGGAAGGACCGCAAAGGGCGCTAAGAAAATTTTCTGAAATCCGCCTGAATTGGAGATCAGGAGAGTAGCCGATCTCTGCGGTTAAGCTTTTTTGGTCGAAAGCAGATAAGATTACGGGGATACTTTCATGGCCAACGAAACTCCGACTCCGCCGCCCCCACAGGTCCCTTCGGCAGCGCCATCCCAGCCCGCGTCTTCATCTGCAGAGGAGGGCACCCCTTTTGAAATTGGTGAGGAGTTCGGCACTGCCAAGCGCAACTTGCCTCCCGCGAGAATTGTCGTTATCGGCGTGGTCATTATCGTGGTGGTCGGGGCGATCGTTTCGTTTGTGTCGCGGGCGAAGCCGCAAGGCGTGGGATCGATTGATAACATGACCTACGTCGAAGTGCCAAATCAGAATCTGGTGCTGGTCGCTATCAACGTTACTGTACGCAACACCGGGGAGAAGCCGCTGTGGATTCACACGATCCAGGGAGTACTAAAGACTGACACTGGAGAGTTCACCGACGTACCCGTCTCCCCCGTCGACTACGACCGCTACTTCCAAGCCTTCCCGGCGCTGAAAGAGCATGCCCAACCCGCGCTGCTGCCGGAAATCAAAATCTCTCCCGCCGGAGAAGCACATGGTATGGTGCTGGTCAGTTTTAGTGTGACGAAAGACGCGTTTGAGAAGCGCAAATCTCTCGGAGCCGTGATCCAGCCCTACGATCAGCCCAGGCCGATTGTGCTTACGAAGTAGCACTGAGATCGGAATTTTTGATTGTTGATTTTTGATTGATTTAAAGGCGAAACTGCTCGCTGAAACTTGGGATTTTCAATCAACGATCAATCGAAAATCAACACCTGGGTTGGCTACTGTTTCTTCTTCAGGAATCTCCGGTGGCGCACCAAATGCGTATTGGCCTCAGGCTTGATCTCCTCGTATTTCAGGCAGCTGATGGAGCCGTCTACTTCCAGCACGGCCAAAGCAACATCGTGGTAGCTGGAAATCCCGTGCTCGCGTAAGGCGCGCTCCAATTCATCCATGCTGACATGCTCCTTTGCCATGTGGGATTCGATCACCTGGCCATCGTGGATCAGCAGGCTTGGCTGTCCTTGAATGAAGCGGCGGAAGCGGCGGTTGGCGCCGGAGACGTCGGCAATCAGGTAATTCAACAACAGCAGCGTGGAGGCCGCGATGACGCCACCCAGCAGAGAAGTGTCGGGGCCGGTCATCGCATTCTGCACGGAGTTAGAGAGTAGCAACAGGAGGGTCAGGTCAAACGGGGTCATCTGACCCACTTCCCTTTTTCCGCTGAGCCGCACGCCGATGAGCACCACGATGTAGATAACCGTGGTGCGTAGCGCGATGTTAACCAGCACGTGCCAGGCGGCGGCAGGCATCGAGGTAGCTTACTGCTGAGCGGTCACGGGCACCGGCGCGTTCTTCGGCGTGCTCAAATATCCAGTGACTTTGTTCTTGTCTACGGTCCACACCACGAGCTCGTAGAGAAAATGGTCACGGCCGGTATAGAACTGGATCGGCTCACTCGCGTTCCGGTCCTTTTTCTCGATGGTGCGGTCATCGGCGGTGACATTCATGGTGTACTTGCCCTTTTTGGTGTCCGCCTTCTTCAACTGCAGACTGACCGTGGAAACCGGCTGGGGTTTCGCGCCTTTGAGTAGGGTGAACTCGTAGTAATTGCGGTCGCCCTTGTGCTTGAGGAGTTCGAGATCATCACGGGTGCGGGCGATCAATCCACTCTGCAGCCCGAGATCTCCGATCGTGCTTTCCAGCCGCGCCTTGGTAGCCGCCAATTCGGCTCTGGTCGCGGCGACGTCAGTCTTGACTCCTCCCACATCGGTTTTCACGCCAGCGACTTCCCCGGTCACAGCGCTGAGCTGCTGCTTCTGCTCTTGCGCCAGGCGAGCTTCCGCGGCACGCTGCTGTTTTTGCAGTTCGGCGGCGCGGGTCGCCATTTCTTTCTTCGTCATGCCGACTTGCTGGGCGAGAGTTTCGTCATCGGCTTCCGCGGCCTGCATGCGTTTGGTCAGCTCATTAATTTCTGCTTTGCTGGCCTGCTGGGTCTTGCTGAGCGTGCTTACCTGGCCACGAACGTCAAAGAGAAAGTAGAGCGATCCCGCGACATAGATAATGGCGAGGACCAACAGAATCCATTTGCCTGCATTGCTCGGTCCCTCGGTCTGTACTGCGGGTATCGGTTCGTCCGGTTCGGGCATCGATTCCTCCGAAAAATGTTTACAACAGGGGAAGACATAGTTTAGCAGAACGGGAAAAATATCCATTAGTCCCAAAGGTCCAGTAATGGTCTGTTCCGAAGATCACTCACTGGCGTCCTGGCTACCATGAGCCTTCCCTCTTTACAATGCTGCTGTGAAGACTTGGGACGCGATAATCGTTGGCGGCGGGATTATCGGGCTGTCACTCTCCCTTGCCCTCCGCAAACGTGCGCTGAGGGTGTTGGTAGTAGAGCGCGGCGAGCCCGGCCGAGAGGCTTCCTACGCTGCTGCCGGCATGCTGGCAGATTGCACATTCGAGACTCCTGCGGCTTTGCAACCACTAGCTACGGCGAGTGCGCAGATGTATCCAGAGTTCGTGCACGAATTGGAAGACGAGTCCGGCATGCGGGTGGACCTGCGGTCCGAGGGCACAATTTTGTTTCCGCCTGCCGAGCACGTGCATGATCGACCGGGATTCCGTGCTGCAGATCTGCTTCCGGCGCCGCTGGCCGAGTTGGAACCGGCGCTCGCAGATCCGGGGCGACCGGCACTTTACCTGAGAGAGCGGAGTGTGGATCCACGCGCACTCGTGTCGGCAGCCCTGAAAGCGGCGAAGCATCGGGGCGTAGATACGTCTTCCGCGGATGCCGTGACAACGATAGATCTGGCCGACGGCCACGTCATCGGCGTAAGCACCGAGAGGACCAGCTTCCTTGCTCCAATGGTCATCAATTGTGCCGGGGCCTGGTCGGGACAGCTTCCACCCTATCGCTTCCCTGCGCGTCCGGTTAAGGGACAGATGCTGGCCGTGGCAGCTCCCCGTCGCAATCTGCTTCGGCACGTGGTACGCGCGCCGGAAGTTTACCTGGTGCCGCGCAGCGATGGACGTGTTCTGATTGGCTCAACACTCGAAGAGGCGGGCTATGACAAACGCACCGATGCCGATACAATCCACCGGTTGCATCGGGCCGCCGTCTGCCTGGTGCCCGAGTTGAGCGAGGCCCGCATTCTCGAAGACTGGGCTGGACTGCGGCCGGGAACTCCTGATGACCTGCCCATCCTGGGAGCAACGGCTATACCGGGGTATTATGTTGCCACCGGACATTTTCGCGATGGGATACTGCTGACACCGGTGACCGCGCATCTGATGGCACAGATCGTAACGGGTGCAGAGGCCGAGTACGATCTCGCGGCTTTCTCTCCCGCACGCTTTGTTGTTAAGGCAGCGTGATGACCAAAGTTTCAAGGTTCCCAAAGTTTCAAGGCTGCAAGGTTTGAAAGCTCCGAAAGTCGCAGACACCTTTGAAACTTTGAAACTTTTCACATGGCTACTGCCGCTCAGATCCGCGAGCACTACGACTCCCTGGCTTTCATTTACCGTACTTTCTGGGGCGATCACATTCATCATGGATTGTTTATGAATGGCGAGTCCCCCGAAGCGGCACAGCTCAAGCTGATCGAGCGCTGTGTGGAGTTGGTCGGCGTCCCGCCGGGCGGACACGTCCTCGACGTCGGCTGCGGTCACGGGGGCGGCAGTGTTTACCTTGCCAGCGCCTTCGGCTGCGTAGTTCAGGGATTGACGCTTAGCGAAAAGCAGGCACGACTGGCGTCCCAAAATGCGCGGATAGCTGCCGTCGCCGATAGGACGAGATTTCTAGTGGGGGATGCTGAGCACTGGCAGTTCCCGCCCGAGGCGTTCGACCTGGTATGGACGATGGAAGCTTCGGAGCACTTTGCTGACAAACTTCAATATTTCCGGAACGTCGCCATGACGTTACGGCCAAGCGGCAAACTGCTGCTCTCTGTCTGGACTGGCTCGATGGAATCTCCCAATGTTCGTGAGGTAGCCCGAGCTTTTTTATGCCCCTTATTGTGGACGGCCGAACAGTACAGGTGCGCCATCGAGGACGCCGGCATGCACATACATCATTGCGAGGATCTCACGCCCAACGTGGTACACACCTGGGAAATCTGTGCGGAACAGGCACGGCGTGCCCGCGCGATTGTCCGCCTGCTGCCGCGCATGGCTCGTGAGTTTGTGGAGGGGATCGGAATTATTCTCAACGCATATCGCGCCGGCGATCTGACCTACACGGTCATCACCGCCGAAAAATAGCCCGGGACCTGACCACACAGAGGAGACGCGCCGAGCGCATCCCTACGTGAAGTTCGAGGATTACCCGAGGTCTCAGGTATACTGAGGTGTTTTCTGCAGTCAACTCAAGCTGTTTGGTAGCGCCAGCGTCCTCCGCCCCCGATTGGTGACAAATGCGAGTCAGTCGCTGGAAAGTACTCCTTACGCCGTGCTACCGAGGAAAAGGACACGATTATGGCTTCCTCCGCAGTCAGCTACGCTCGCGAAAACCAGCAACGATTTCTGGGCGAACTTAAGAACTTTCTTCGCATTCCTAGTATCAGCACCCTGGAAGAACACAAGTCCGATGTGCAGAAAGCTGCCGATTTTGTGGCCAGCGAACTGCGGCGCATCGGTATGGAGAACGTCGAGATCATCCCCACCAAGGGACATCCGCTGATCTACGCCGACTGGCTGCATGCCGCAGGCAAGCCGACGGTTCTGATGTACGCGCATTATGACGTTCAGCCGCCCGACCCGCTCGACGAGTGGCTCTCGCCGCCCTTTGAGCCCACCGAGCGCAACAACAATATCTACGCCCGGGGCGCGGTGGACGACAAAGGACAGCTCTGGATGGAAGTGAAAGCGCTAGAGGCGCTGATGAAAGCGGGCGGTGGCAAGCTGCCGTTGAACGTGAAGGTCATTATCGAGGGTGAAGAGGAAGTCGGCGGCGAGTCGATTGCAGAGTACGTTCGCAAGCAAAAGACCAAGCTGAAAGCCGATTTCGCACTGGTGTGTGATACGGAGCTATTTGCTCCCGATCTTCCAACTCTTTGCGTAGGCCTGCGCGGGTTGGTCTACACCGAACTCGAGGCGGTAGGGCCCAAGACTGATCTACACTCCGGCATGTACGGCGGTGCCGCTCCCAATCCGTTCTTTGGTTTGATTGAAATCATCAGCAAGCTTAAAGATTCCAAAGGCAAGGTTCTGATTCCGGGTTTCTACAAAGATGTGAAGGCGCCAACCAAGGATGAACTCAAGGCATGGAAGCGCTTGCCCTTTAAAGACGAGGCATTCCGCAAAGCCGAAGTTGGCTCCTCGGTGCTGACCGGAGAAAAAGAATACCCGACGCTCTACCGGCTTTGGGCGCGTCCTACAGTGGAAGTCCACGGCATGCCCGGCGGCTTCACGGCTCCTGGCGCCAAGACGGTGATTCCAGCCAAGGCGGCAGCCAAAGTCTCCATGCGCATGGTGCCCAACCAGGATCCCGACGACATCCTGAAGAAATACACCGCCTATGTGAAGAAGCTGACGCCCAAAGGCATCGAGACGAAAATCAAAGTCTGGAGCAAGGGCCCAGCCTGCGTCGTCGGCACCGACAATCGCTACATCAAAGCTGCCACCGAAGCGCTACACGACACATTCAAGAAAGACACCGTGTTCATCCGATCCGGCGGCTCGATTCCGATCGTCACTGATTTTCAGGATTTCAGGATGTGCTGAAGATTCCCAGTGTGATGATGGGCTTTGGCTTGCCCGATGACAACTTGCACGCCCCGAACGAGAAGTTCCACCTTCCGAACTTGGATCGAGGAATTGAAACGATCTGTCTCTCCTTTGAAAAGGTCGGCGGGAAAGCACAGACCATGTGGGACGGGCGCCGTCGCCCGTCCAAGCCGAACAACGACCGGGCATGGGCGCATAGCTCGTGCCCTTTTCTTGCCAACCTCCCGCCTATCCAGCGGTCATTGCGATTTTCCTCATTGCTTCGTAACTCCGGCTGGGCTAGGCTTATTCCGCTCTCGCGATCGCTCCCTTCCTATTCCTTTCCTCGCCCAT
>QIAS01000354.1:0-6434 GCA_003225615.1 Acidobacteriota bacterium
CAACGCAGTGCTGGGCACAGATCAGGACGATTGGTGTTGAAGCGATCGGATTCGCTGATCATGCGGCACCTCCTGCAGCTTTCAGAATGGCACGTTTGACGGCAACCCGCGCGAGCTGGATTTTGTAAGCATTTTGAGACAGCGGCTTCGCGTTCTTCACCGCCGCCTCGGCAGCCTTTTGCGCTGTATTCTCATTCAGCGCTTGTCCGGTTAGTGCCTGCGCGGCCTCCGGTGAAGGCCACGGCACGGGCGCGACGCTCCCCATGACCAGGCGAGCCGACTGCACATTGGAGCCGTTCATTTTGAACACTACCCCGGCAACGGCCAGGGGCCAGTCGAACGCTTCCTTCTGCCGCACTTCGTAATGGGCCGCTTTCACGCCATCGGCGGGCGGGATCACGATCTCAGTGACAATCTCATTCGGCCGCAAATCGTGCTCGCGCTCTGTCTCGGTTTTCGGAATCACGTAGAACTTTTCCAAGCAGTCGAATGTTGGCGCCGTACGCAATCAGAATGGGAACAATCGTAGAAGGGCTGACGAATTTTGCCGGACCATCATTGCCAAGAATCGCGTGGTAGCGGTTCTCGCCTGCAGCAACCAGGTCCTTGCCCGACTCGTCTTTGGGCAACAAACCAAGGCCGCTGCGGTAATACCAGCAGCGGGGGCGCTGACAGAGATTGCCCCCCAGCGTGGCCATATTGCGGATCTGCGGGCTGGCGGCTTCGACCAATGCCTCGGCGAATGCCGGGTAGTTTTTGGTAACGTTTGCATCCTCGGCCAGATCGCCCAGGGTAGTGAGAGCGCCAACACGCAATCCTTCTGCAGTGGAGCTCACACCCTGTAGATCTTTAATGTCCTTGATATTGACGAGTCTCTTGGGAACGACGATGTCGTCTTTCATCAATGCCAGCAGGTCAGTGCCGCCTGCCAGAATCTCGGTATTGCCCCAACTTGCACTCAGCAGGCTTACCGCTTGCGCTTTGCTGGTCGGACTCACGTATTCGAAGGGTCGCATTTACGCACCTGCTTTCTGCTGTAACGCGCTGAGCACGCGGTCGGGAGTGAGTGGGAGGAACGGTACCCGCACTCCAATCGCGTTGGCCACGGCATTAGAGATCGCCGCGCCCGGCGAGATTACCGGCGGCTCGCCTAGCCCAATCACGCCCCGCTCGTCGTAACCTTTGCCCGTCATCATGTGCACTACGAGTTCAGGAATGTCACTCAGTCCTGCCAACCGGTAGAACTGCATGTCGGCATTCAACATGCGTCCGGTGGTCGGGTCCATGACTTTTTCCTCAAACAGCGCGTAGCTGATGCCCATGATGAGCGCGCCCAGGCACTGGCTCTCGGCCGTTTTCAGGTCGATGACCAAGCCACAATCCTGCACCGCCACCATCTTCTTAACTTTGACGATGCCGGTATCGGTATCGACTTCCACTTCGGCCATCTGCACTCCGCCCACGCCGCTATTGGTGAGGTCCGGCGGCTTGCTCGGGTCAGGATTGTTGCCGCGAACTGTAAGCGGCACCGCCCCCAGCTTGGAACAAGCTTCTTTCCAGCTTAACGATTTACTGGAGTCTCCCTTCACGCGCACCGTGCCATTCGCGCACTCGAGCTGATCGGGTTGCGCTCCCAGCGCAGGCGCGACCTTGGCAAACAAGCCGTCGCGCGCGTCCACCGCGGCGCGCCGCGTGGAAGAACTGACGCCGCCGATGGTAGTTGATCCTCCCGAGCCGCCGTCGGGCGGATACATGGTGTCACCGATCTGCAGATTGATCGCATTCATCGGAATCCCGAGGGTGTCGGCCGCGACGATCAGGATGCAGGTGCGTGTGCCGGTGCCCAGATCCTGCGTACCCATTTTGAGTTCCACAGAACCGTCAGGGTGGATCGTCAGGTCACAGTGACTGGAATGGCCGCGCCCTCCCCAGGTGTGCATAGAGAGACCCATGCCGCGCGCCGTATTTCCGGAACCACCCTGCCCACGCGGATGCCACTTCTGTTTCCATCCCATCAGGTCGGACGCTATGCCGAATTCTTCGCGATAGATTTCATGCCTGGGCCGGGCGAGTTCGATGTTCTTAAGAAAGAACTCAAGCGGATCCAGGTTCAGCTTGGCCGCGAGATCGTCGAGCGCGCACATGGTGATCACCGCGGCTTGGGGATGATTGGGAGCACGCCAGGCACGCGCCGGGCCGATATTGTTGCGAATGCCGGTGTGCTGCTTGCGCTGGTTGGGAATATTTATCACGTAGGGGATAGGCGGCGATCCTCCACCGCCGGGACCGCCCGTACCCCAGGAATCAGACTGCCAGGCGACGAGAGTGCCGTCTTTCTTCGCGCCCACTTTCACACGCGCGTAGGCGGAAGGGCGCGCCCCGGCCACTTTCAGTTCCGCATCGCGCTCCAGCATAATGCGGACCGGCTTGCCGCCGGCTTTCTTCGAGATCTCCGCCGTAGCAATGCCCCAGCGGTCCGGGCCAAACTTGCTGCCGAAGCCTCCGCCGATATGATCCTGATGCAGGCGAATGTTGGTTGCAGGAAGTTTTATCTTTTCCGCCATTTGACCGGCAATTCCCGAGACATTCTGAGTCGACATATGCACGAACAGATGTTGGTCGTCGGTCCACTCCGAGGTCGAACCGTGACTCTCCAGGCAACAATGGGTGATGACGGGCGTGCCGTACAAACCTTCAGAAACTACTTCTGCTTCTGAAAATGCTTTGTCTGGATCGCCGACGGTAACCGCGGCGGCTTTCTGGTAGTTGGAGTGGGGCTTGGCGGCTACGTCGGTGTGGACAGTCGCCGCGCGGACGGCATCCAGAACAGCATCTGAAGCGCCGTCCGATTTCAGCATCCTCAGCCCTCTCTCATCGGCTTTCTCGGTCATGCCGTAATCTTGGATCTGCTTGACCATCTGCTGGCTGGGCACCTGGTTATCGAGCATATCGTCGATGTCGTCCACGCTGAGCGGACCCTGCTCCTCGGCAGCACCCTTGGGCGGCTCAGCATCACTGACCAAGTGTGGCAGCTTTCGATATTCCACCTTGATCGCACGGATGGCGTCCTCCGCCGTGGCTTCATCCACGGCCGCTACCGCAACTACTTCGTCACCAGACCAGTGAATCGTTGTATTGGGACCCTGAATGACGTGGACGGCCTTGACCCCCGGCATTTTCTCCGCCGCGCTGGTATCGATGCTGACAATCTTGGCGGCCGCATACGGGCAACGCAGGATTTTTCCGTAGAGCATGCCGGGGCGATGCACGTCGTAGGTGTACTGGGCCTGGCCTGAAACTTTCAGCGGCGAATCCACGCGCGTGATGCGCTTTCCGATCAGAGTGCGTTTGTCTTCTGGAGGCCAACTGTAGTCTGGCATCGCTCATGCTCCTTTCTGCCCGACCTGCGCGATCGCTTTCTTGATTCCATCATAGGTCCCACAGCGGCAAAGATTGCCAGCCAAGCCGTGTCGAATGTCCTCTGGCGAGGGATTGGGATGCTTGTCGATCATGGCCTTGCAGGCAATGACGAATCCCGGAGTGCAGAATCCGCATTGCGAGGCATCGTTTTCGACGAAGGCCTGCTGCACGGGGTGAAGTTTCTCTCCCTGCATCAGAGACTCGACCGTAGTGATCTGCTTGCCTTGGGCCTCGATTGCCAGCAGTGAACAGGCGTAGACCGTCTTGTTGTCCATTAGCACGGTGCAAGCGCCGCATTCGGCGCGGTCGCAGACCCGCTTGGCGCCGGTGAGGTCGAACTGATCGCGCAAGGCATCAAGCAGTGTGACGCGCGGTTCAAGGTTGGCTTTGTACTTTTTGCCATTGATGGTGAATTCCATCGGCACCTTGCCTGGGCCATGCACCGGCACCTGCTCCCCAGCCGCCCAGACCATTTCCGGTCGGGCGACCAGCGGCACGGCTACCGAGACACCGGCAATCTTGAGAAAGCCACGGCGGGAAACGCCGGAGCGCTCCTCGGTTTTCTCGGGAACATCGTCGTGGATTGGATCGTCGTCGCGCATCCCTGACCTCCGCTGGCCAAGAGCTCGTCCTGGAAATAGGTAATGGACGAGGCTGGAGAAGTTCGGTTACCAGTTACCTGCGGTTTGACTGCGATTATGGACGACAGCTTACGGAGACCAAGAGTATACAACCGGCAAGGGGGTGCGTGCCTAGGCGGTCAGACGTGTTTCACCAGATCAAGGTAGCAGAATATTTCCTGAGCAGGGGATCGGCAGTCAGGATCGGTAATTTTTCGTGCAGACTTTGCGCCAATAGAATGCGGTCAAAAGGGTCACGGTGATGGAGTGGAATGGTTTCCACTCGCAGAATATGGTCCAGCTGCAGCGGCAGCACGTAGGCGCGGCGCAAGAAAAAAAGGCCGGGCAAGCCCGGCCAACCGCGGGAGAAACATGGTTTACTTCTTTAGAGTGCGGATGTACTTCACCATCTCGGTGATCTGCTCTTTAGTCAACTTGCCGTCGTACTTGGGCATTTTGCCTTTGCCGTTTGTAATGATATTGGCCAATTCGTCATCTGACTGCTTCTGCACGTCGGCGGAGCCAAGATCGCGCAGCTTCAGGTTTTTGCCCATCGTTGTGTCGCCCGCTCCCGTGGCACCGTGACAAGCAGCACATTTGGTTTTGAAAATATCGGCGCCCGTATCAGCAGCTACCGACCAGGTTGAGAAAACGAACGCGACGGCTAGAACTATCAGTGAGGCCCGAATAATAGTTTTCATTCCGTTGTTCTCCTGTGAGCGACGAGGATTAAAAGCCCCTCGTACTTAGTGAGATGCACAAACCGTGCCAGACTGGCCCTATGCGGCTCTGATGTCAAGCAATATCCGCGCACGCTGTACCACGGATCTAGTTTCAACTGCTTAACAACGAGGTACTTGCAGCGGAGTTTCTTTTGGTTCTGGCCAAGGTTACTAGAGTAAACACGCCCGGTTAAGAGTGCTTTCACTTCTGTGTGCCTGTTTTTCCGCTGTCCTCAGGTGTTTCGCCTATTGAGAATGCCTCGGCTTGTGCCATACTTCAGGCAAATTCCCCCCGAAACTTTTGAGGTTGCGCCATGATCAGGCGATCTTTGTGTCTGGCAGTACTCGTATCGGTGTGCACTTTGGCGACGGCGCAAGAACTGAACGCGCCTTCAGCTGAGTTGGCGGCCTCACACAAATTCTGGGATCGCGAAACCAAGCTGCTTTTTGCCGTTCACGCCGGTATGGAAGCGGCGGATTTCGGTCTTACGCACAATGCGCTGGCCCATGGCGGAGTGGAACGTAATCCCATTGCGCAGCCGTTCATGAAGCTGGGCACTCCCGGCCAGGTAGCGTTTTTCGCTGGCGGGACTGCAGCCACCCTCGGAATCAGCTATTGGTTACACAAACGTGGCCATCATCGCCTGGAACGATTAGTAGGTATGTACGCGATCGCTGATTCGGCCGCGGGCGTGATTCACAATGCTACTCATCCTGTCCAAACCCGCTCTCTACTGCTTAAATCCCGCTGAAAACTGATCCTCCTGGATCGCGCGAGGCGAGGGCGCGAATTAACGCCTCGATGTGAAACGCCCGGCTTGCTCCTTAATTGAATACGCAATTGAATATCGTGAATTTACCCGCCCTCTGCAAGGCTTTGCGGAACAAGGGTTTCGGGCAATCTTGTTAACTCTGTCCGGCGTCATAGGAACAACCCTCCACTAGCCTGAACCATCGAAAAGGAAGTTCAAAAGGAGCCTCAACTCTTACTATGTTCGTCTTGGCAAGGTGGTTGGCAGGCATTGCCGCCGTTGTGGGAATTCTGTTTTCCTGGGGTTGTGTTGGTGTCACTGGCAAACCGTTGCCCTTGCAAGCGCAACTCACCGTGGCGTTAGCAGGTGGCGGATCAGGGACCGTCACGAGCGCTCCTGCAGGAATAAACTGCGGGCAAACCTGCACCGCAAATTTCAGCACCGGCGGCACGGTGACCCTCACAGCGACTCCGGGTACCGGGATGGTATTTGCTGGTTGGTCAGGCGCGTGCACGGGCACGTCGACCTGCACGGTTACTCTCAATACGGCGGCAACTACGACTGCAACCTTCAACGCCACGGTCCGGGCCATCACGCACATCATCTTCATGGCGCAAGAGAACCGCTCGCTTGATCACTACTTTGGCACGATGCATGACTACTGGGCAAAGAACGGGTTCAAAGACCAGCCATTCGATGGCTTGCCACAATTCAATTCGCCGGCCGGCCCCGCCCCCACGAATCCTGGTTGCGATCCGGCATTCCCCTGGAATCCGCCAAGCCAAACGCCGGACTGCACGATTGACAAGGCGAGCCCCGCAGTTACTTCCTACCATCTTCAAACCATGTGTCTTGAGAACCTGAGCCCATCTTGGAACGAGAGCCATGTGGATTTCAGTTACTTTGATCCTACGGACTCC
>QIAS01000354.1:6468-8911 GCA_003225615.1 Acidobacteriota bacterium
CGCCGCCTTTTCACGATGTTGATGGTATTCGAGCGATGGGATACTACGACGGCAACGACTTGAACTACTACCACTTCATGGCATCCAGTTTCGCCACTTCGGACCGCTGGTTTTCGCCGGTCATGACGCGCACCCAGCGAAACCGGATGTACCTGCTGGCGGCTACCTCGCACGGGCACGCCTATCCCTTGAATGACAGCCATAGCCCGCAACTTCCCGACCCGATTATTTTTCAATTGCTGCAGCAGGCGGGGATCACCTGGAAAATTTACGTCCATCCCGGACCTAATGGGGCGACAGATCCGCAGTCCCTTTTCAATCGGAGTTACATCAATCAGTTCATTTACGGCAACGTCATTCTTCAGCAATTCCCGCAGAATCTGGTCCCCATTTCGCAATATCTAACCGACGTGCAAAACGGCACGTTGCCGCAGGTTTCCTATATCGAACCCGCCTCTGATGTGGCGCTCGACGAGCATCCCTCGGATACGGACAACCCCTCACCACCAAACGTACAAGGTGGGGCGCAGTATGTTGCCTCGTTGATCAACCCGCTGATGACGAGTTCCTCGTGGCCGAACTCGATATTCGTATTTACCTTCGACGAATTCGGCGGTCTTTACGATCACGTGCCGCCACAAAAGAGCGTGAGTCCCGACGGCATAGGGCCTACCGATCTGCACACTGGCGATGTATGCACCAAGATGTCAGGCCCGACGTGCGACTTTTCCTACACCGGCTACCGGGTGCCATTGATTGTGATTTCACCGTTCTCGAAAAAGAACTTCGTGTCTCATTTGGCAATGGATTACACGGCCATATTGAAGTTCATCGAGACGCGCTTCGGTTTACCGAATCTGACAAAGCGTGACGCGGCGCAGCCCGACTTGGCACAGGAGTTTCTTGATTTCGTTAATGTTCCATGGAAAACTCCGCCCACTCCTCCGAACCAGAACATGAATGGCGCTTGTTACCTGGACCATTTGCCGTAGTCAGATACTCGAAATTACCTTAGAAACCAACCCGCCGCGCAACCCATACCATCGAATCATCGGTTTGAGAAGGGATAGAAATGCTCCTCCGGGGAACGCGGGCTTGGGCCCTAGTGTGCGGTTTTCTGACTTTGTGTTTGTCCGGTTGTGGTGGCGTAAGTGGCGAAAAGCCACCTAAATCAGTGCAGCTGAGTATTTCGCTGACCGGTTCGGCGAGCGGTGTAGTCACGAGCAATCCGGCAGGCATCAACTGCGGACAGACCTGTACTGCAAGCTTCAACAGTGGGACCAGCGTGACGCTGACGGCTACTCCCAGTGCCGGCGACACATTCGCCGGATGGTCTGGCGTATGTTCCGGAACCGGTATATGCACCGTGACGCTAAACACTGCGATGACAGTCGCAGCCTCCTTTGCCAGCCCGGTGCAAGCTACTGGCAGCCTGCAGTCGCTTAATCACATCATTTTCATGCTGCAGGAGAACCGGTCATTCGACCACTATTTTGGTCAACTGCCTACCTATCTGAAAAATAACGGTTATCCTCAGGCGCTGGATGCAGAACCTGCCAATGCCTCCAACCCTGGAGCAGATGGAAAAAGCACGATATCCGCGTTTCATCTACTCACGCAATGTGTACAGAACCTGAGTCCCTTCTGGAACGAGAGTCACAGGGATTACAACCTGAATAGTCCTCTCTCGGCAACACCCGCGATGAACGGATTCGTGGTTGAGGCCGCTAAGAATGCAGTAGCCAGTGGGTACGCCGACAGGCAGGGCCGGCGGGCCATCGGCTACTATGATTGGACCGATTTGCCGTACTACTACTTCATGGCGGCCAACTTTGCGACCTCGGACCGCTGGTTTTCTCCCGTGATGTCGCGCACACAACCCAATCGCATGTACTTGATGGCTGCAACTACGGCAGGCCACGTGCACCCCTTGAACGAAACTAATACTCCGCCGCTGCCCAACCAAACCATCTTCGATGCGCTGCAAAAGGCCGGAATTTCCTGGAAGATTTATGTGTCCGACCTCGACAGGAACCCTCCCCTCCAGGACAGTGGTCTCAATGACTTTCAATCGGCCAGTAAGTACCCGCAGAATTTCGTGCCCGCCTCACAATTCCACTCCGACCTTAGCAACGGCACTTTGCCGCAAGTTGTGATGATTGAACCCGGCTATATCGGGGGACTGGACGAGCATCCGACAGTATTGGCCAATGTGATCGGGGAGGGCGTTCAAGCGGGATCTAACTACGTTTCCACTTTTATTAACGACTTCATGGCGAGCCAGTACTGGAAAAACTCGGTGTTCATCCTCACCTTTGACGAGGGCGGTGGCTTTTACGATCACGTGCCACCAGTGCAAACTGTGAGTCCCGACGGCATTCCTCCATCCGATCTGCAGCCTGGCGCGGACTTTTGCCTGGGTGCCGGTGGTCCAACCTGCGAC
>QIAS01000547.1:0-1735 GCA_003225615.1 Acidobacteriota bacterium
ACAATCGCAAGACCGCTGGCCTATTGCCGGACGACTTTGTCGCTTCCAGTGAAAAGGGCAGAATTGAGGTTGTCAATCGGCTCGCCGACGAATGGCGAACTCTCTGCCAGGAATCATCGCAGGATTTTCCCTTTTGCCGCCCGGAGTGGATCAGCGCATTCCTGCGTGCGTTTCTCCCAGATTCCAAAGTTCTGGTCGTCACAGTCCGATACCGAGGGCGCTTGCAATTCATTTTGCCATTGGTCGAGGAAAGGGGATTTTGTTTCGGGGTACCAGTCCGTATGCTCCGTGCGCCGGTGAACAGCCACTCATGTCTTTTCGATGCGGTGCGAAGTGCAAGCACTACCGGCGAAGCTGCCGTTCTTGCAGCATGGGATTACCTGCAGAAACTCCGCAGCTGGGATGTGCTTGAACTGGGCGAAGTTCCCGAAACTGGAGTATTGCCACAGTTGACGCGCGCTGCAGAAGGCTGCGGCTTCGCGATCGGCCAAGTCGCCATGCGTCCGACACCGCTTGTACCCGTGCCCAATGATATGGATTCTCTGAAGCAATTGCCGCGCAATGCGCGGTTGCGGGGAAAACTGCGCCACATCCGCCGCGAATTAGCGACGCAGGGTCAATTGCGCCTTCGCCGGGTTGAGCAAGCTGACCCAGCCACACTCGAGCGCTTCTACAAACTTGAAGCCGCAGGGTGGAAGGGACAGGATGGGAGCGCCATCGTGTGCGATGTTAAAACCCGGCAGTTTTACGACGAAGTCGCCCAGTCCGCCGCGCGCTTCAGTTATCTTTCGCTATATTTGCTCGAACTGAATGACCAGCTCTTGGCGGCGCACTTTGGTTTGTCTCAAGACGGTCGATATTTCTCACCCAAGGTGGCTTACGACGAAAAGTTGAAAGCCTGGGCTCCCGGTCACCTCATCGTGAGCGAAATTTTGCAGGATTGCGTGGCCCGGAAAATCTCCAGTTATGACATCACCGGTCCCGACGATGAGTGGAAAATGAAGTGGACCGCGCAGATACTGCCGAAACACAAGTTCTACATATTCGGCGAGGGACTGCGTGGCCGTTTTGCTCACTTACTTGGTTTCAGGCTGCGCCTGCGGCTCACAAAATTGCTCCGCCGAAGCGACTGCAAAGCATGAAGAGGCCGGTGCTGGTGCTGGGTGCAGTACCTCGAACGGCGACCGTGATCGCCCGCTCACTGCACGCTCATGGAATTCCGGTTGATGTGGTAGCCACTTCGGCACTTGAGCCGCGTCTGGCGTCGCGAGCCATTCGCCATTGCACACAGGTGCCGGCTTCCGACCTCGCTCCCAATCAATTTGTGGACTCGCTCTGCACATTGCTCCGCAAAAACCAATACGACATGCTCATCCCTGCTAACGACAATGCGTTGCTCGCTACGACGCATCACTATGAGGAACTAAAGAAATTTGTGCACCTGGCCTCTCCGCCTCCGCACATTGTCAACCGGGTCCTGGACAAGAGCGTCACCTTGGACATTGCGCGCAAATGCGGGTTGCGCGTACCGCAAACGTTCACCGTCACCGATTCTCCTCAGCTTGCTCAGCAAGCCTCCCACCTACGTTTTCCAGTGATTCTCAAACCCGGCGAGAAGGTCCGCCACGAGGAGTTCAAAGTTCGGCGCTTGGACAGCGCGAACGAAATAGCGAGGATTTTTCCCGGACATCGCGTCTTCTCTCCGGCCATGCTCTTGCAGGAGTACTGTCCGGGA
>QIAS01000547.1:1781-2377 GCA_003225615.1 Acidobacteriota bacterium
TCGCCGCTTGAAAGAACTCCCGTATACCGGTGGGGTAGGCGTCGTTGCCGTTTCAGAAGCCCCGGATCCGGAACTCGTCCGATCATCAATGACCTTGCTGCGGGCTTTGGAATGGGAAGGAGTCGCCATGGTGGAGTTCCGCCACGATCCCGTCAACAGGAGTACCTCGTTACTGGAAGTGAATGGACGTTACTGGGGAACCCTCAGCCTGGCAATCCAGGCTGGTGTTGATTTTCCCTTTTACCATTGGCAAGTAGCGCACGGACAGCGCCCTCGAGTGCCGCCCCACTATGCGGTAGGTCTCCGTTGCCGATGGACTGCCGGATATATCCGCCGCTTGAGGAACATCTTACCGACTTGCTTCTTTTCCAGGACGTCCGCAAGTTCTCGCCGTGATCTTCTTGGCTCCCCTCGCGATTTCGCCTCATCCGTCAGGGACTTTCTCTGGTCCGATTCCGATCCGATGCCTGCGCTCTTTGAATTGGCTACCACCTTTCGCGACTTGGCGGCAGCAGATCTGCGATCTCTTCGCCGGCGATTGTTGCCTCCCTTTTGAGTGCCCTCGCCGTCCGGAGAAAGCACTCTCACCTTGTATT
>QIAS01000547.1:2402-2990 GCA_003225615.1 Acidobacteriota bacterium
CCGGGGAGGCAGTCCGCAAAACAGGCGCGGAATTGGGTTTCAGCCCGAGCATTAACTTTATCCGGTGAAGGGCATGCCATGCTGGTTGCGGAAGCCGCGACCGCAACCATTCTTTGCTTGTGCGCGCCCGGTGGACGCTGCGCAGATACGCACTTCCCAGGCTGAATGGTTTGGCGAAGTGCAAACCTATGTAATGGCCTACCTGCGCGCACCATCGCTCCTTGGATTCATCTCTGCCCGCCAAAAAATCATAGCGTCGCACGCCCGCGCAAATCAACTGCTTCAGTACGTGCCCTCTCAAAATATACCCAACACTGTCGGAGGAGAAGGCGGGATCGTATCCTTCCTGCAGCGAAAAAACAGTGCTTCCGTATCGGAAACCAAACAAAGTTGCGACCGCCTTGTCATCCACTTCCAGAAACCAGAACTCGAGCAATCCCCGTTTGAGCAAGGATGACGCGATGTCCTGATAGAAGCTGCGCCTTTCCGCCGACACAAAACTTCCCGGCTCGCCCCGAACTCGCCAGCGTTTACCGTGCAGCTCGAATAACACCTCCAGGTCTTTGGGCAGTTTGGTTTCCTGGGCGC
>QIAS01000355.1:0-5972 GCA_003225615.1 Acidobacteriota bacterium
ATAATTTTAACAGGAACTAATCGGGGGCTTCGCTATGCAGGTATTTCTTTGCGTCCTTCGCGGCACTTTTTCACCAACTTGGCGGTTAAGAGCTTTGGCTCTTAACCGCCAAGATCGCAAAGGCTACGCAAAGTTCGCCAAGGAATAAAAGATCTGGTGAATGCCAAATCCTAATGGCTGCTCTTCCTCGGTTTGCCGTACTCCGTCGTGTAATGCAGCTTGATCTCGCCGCAGGTTCCCTGCTCGGGGGAGTAAACCATGCAGCTGTCAAACGGGCGGGAATAGACGTGCAGGCTGACCGCGCGCTGGTTGAAGTCGCGGGGATTGTAGACGCGGTGCACGGGTTCGAGCGGGTCCACGGCGCAGGGATGGGTTGGATTCATTTCCACGGTGTCGGTGGGCTTGAGCTCGCATTTACCCTCGTCGATGCTCTGATGGAGCACTCGGTAGTTTTCTACCAGAAGGCGTCCTATCGGTACTGCCATCCAGCAGTTCTGGTCGCGATGGTTGTGGACGGAACTCACTTGCCCGACTTCCCAGCAGATGGCTATGAGTTCGTATAACGGAGTCTTGTCGATTAGGTTGCGGGTGTAGTGCTGGCGATCCCACGTCAGATACGGTTGCAGGCTGTCCGGTGCGACGGGTGTGCTCTCGAGAAAGCTAATAATCTGGTCGGTGCGTTCGAATGCGGAAGTGGGAAATTTGCGTAGTTCGGTAACAAAATCAGCAATTGACACTTGCTTAGACACCGCTTGTGAACCCATGTTTCACCCCGTTGGTGAAAAGTATAGCGCCTTGGGGTCGGGGAGTGTCCAGGGTTGGGTTTGACGTAAAGCTGCGTTCTTTCGGCGTGCTCCTCGCAAACTTTGAGAGCACGACGGAAAAGCGCTTAACTGCAGAGTTCGCCAAGGTAACGCAGAGCACGCGGAGAGAAACCATAGCTTAGTCTACTAACATGCAATCCCCGTATGAGTAGAAGCGGTAGTTTTGCTGTACTGCGTGGTTGTAGGCTTCGAGCACCACGTCCCGCCCGGCAAAGGCGCATACCAGCATCAGGAGCGTGGACCGGGGGAGGTGGAAATTGGTCAGCATGGCTCCTACCACTTTGAAATTGAAGTCGGGGTAGATGAACAGATCGGCCTCACCGCTGCCGGGGGAGAGCTTACCCTCAGGCGATTGGCGGACAGCAAATTCCAGGGTGCGGACCGTGGTGGTGCCGACCGCTACTACTCTCCTTCCCGAATCCAGAGCTCGGTTGATAGATTCGGCTGCTTCGGGACTGATCGAAAACGACTCACTGTGCAGTTTATGGTCTTCCACCTTCTCCCCGCGCACGGGCTGAAACGTTCCCAAGCCGACGTGCAATGTGACTTCCGCTATTTCGATTCCGCGGTCCCTGACTCGCTCAAGGAGCTCGGGAGTGAAGTGCAGTCCGGCGGTGGGGGCGGCCACGGATCCACCAGTACGGGCGTAGATGGTTTGATAGCGCTGCTGGTCTGCGGGACGATCCGGGCGGGCGATGTAGGGCGGCAGGGGAACGTGTCCAATGCGCTCAATGACGGCAAAAAAGTCGGACACGGGAGAGAAGCGGATCCGCCTCTCACCAAAGCCAGTCCGGCTCAGGACTTCGGCTTCCAGTTCGCCGTTTTCTCCAAGATAGAGGCGCTCGCCGACGCCGATCTTCCGTCCGGGGTGCACCAGGCACTCCCATTCGTTCGGGTCCTGGGAAAGCTGCCGGGTCAGCAGGACTTCCACTTTGCCCTTCAGGAACTCCTTGGCTGCCGGATTTCGCGGACTAAGGGACTGGGCCTTCACCCCGATACGCCGTCCGAAGAGGCGGGCGGGAAACACGCGGGTATTGTTAAGGACGAGCAGGTCATCCGGCCGGAGCAGGCCGGGAAAGTCACGGAATGTGACGTCTTCCGTCTTGCCCGTCGCGCGCGTGAGGTGCAGCAGTCGGGAGGAGGCTCTGTCTGCGAGCGGCTCCTGGGCGATTAATTCTTCTGGGAGGTAATAATTGAAATCCGCTACCAGCACGGGCTGATTATAGAGAGATTTCCCGACCAGCCGACTGGATTGCGGCCTACAGTGTGCAATCCAGTGCAACCCGAAACAAAAATCTGTGATCAAAAGCACTTACTTTTCGTTATCAGATTGTGTGTGACCGGTACGTGCGGTACCATACCGGAACCGAACTTGGGGCAGCCCACCGCAAGTCAATCCCATGAGCAGTGAACGCCAATACCGGAAGCAGATCGTCCACTACGGGCATATGCTGCATGAGCGCGGCCTGGTGGCTGCCACGGATGGGAATCTTTCCGTTCGACTCGACAGTGGCCGTATTCTGGTTACGCCCACGGCCATGAGCAAAGGCATGATGCGCCCTTCCGACATGGTTATCGTGGACATGGAAGGCCATCGCATAGCCGGGCGGCGGAACGTGTCGAGTGAGATCGGCATGCACCTGCTGATTTACCGGCTGCGCCCGGACGTGAATGGCATCGTGCACGCACATCCGCCGACGGCAACGGGTTTTGCGGCCTGTGGTAAAGCCCTCACCCAGCCGCTGGTTTGTGAAGTGGTCATCGGTCTGGGCTGCATTCCACTGGCGCAATACGGAACGCCCGGTACACCGGAATTGGCTGACGCTCTCGAACCGCTCGTGCCGCAGTACGACGCCATCTTGATGAAGAACCATGGAGTGGTGACCTACGGCGCCGATCTGGCTTGCGCGTACATGAAAATGGAAACGGTGGAGCACTTCGCCAAGATCACGCTGGTCTCGCATCTGCTAGGGCAGGAGCAGCCGCTCAATGATCAGGAAGTCGAGAAGCTGATCGTTGCGCGCAGCAAATATGAGGGGGCAAAGTCTGCTGCGCCCATGCCGCTCGCTAATGGGGCGGGAAACGGCGAGCGCAGCAGAGATGTGCAGGCCGCGAGGGAATCGAGCTCACAGCGCGCCACTTCCTCTCACTCTCAGCGAACTTCTTCCCGACATCGCTAAATTATTATTCTCCTCCGATTCGGAATCGCATTCCCGCTCGAAAATTGATGCGCAGCGCGGGATAGCCTACGACTTCCTCGTAATGCTTATTGAGGGCGTTCTCCACGTTGGCATACAGGCTCACGTGTGAATTGATCGCGTACCAGCCACCCAGATCCACGCGGGCGTACCCGGCGGCATGGTTAAAGCCAAAGCCTAGAAAATCCGAATCTGGACGCCGGCCTATGAAGCTGCCGCCCACGTTCCCGCCCCAACGGTTGCCGAGATAGGTCAACAGCAAACTGCCGGAGTGTTTTGGCCGCCGGATGAATGGCTGCCCGGCCGCGACCAGCGGATCGAAGGCAAATGGCGCCTGCAGGATTTGCGTGGAGGTGTAGTTGTATGCCGCATCGAAGGAGAGGCGCGAGATGGGGCGTCCGTGCAACTCGAACTCGGCGCCGTGGGCTATGGATTTGTCTACATTCACGTATTGCCCAATAAAGGTTATGGGATTGGTGGCAAACTCAATCTGGTGACGGAAGAGGTTGTTGTAATACAAAGCGCGCAGCGCGTACCTTCCGCCCAGCAGACTCTGCTCGAGTCCCGTCTCGAAGGCGCGATTTTCCTCGGCTTTGAGGTTCGGATTCGGAATTACAAAGGGGCCGTTGGCAAAAGATTCTTCCAGGCGGGGCTCCTTGATTCCGGTTGCGTAGGAGAATCGAAAGCGAGTGCCAGACAACAGTGAACCGCCCTTCAAAGCCTGCCAGGTGAGCGCGATGCGCGGCACGGCTTTGTTGCCGAAGGTAGTGTTGTGGACGAAGCGTACGCCGCCGACTAATGACACCCGTCCCAGCGTTACAAGCTGCTGAACATATGCGGCATCGTTCAGCCGCAGGCCGTGAGTGACAGGCGGCGAATCCAGATCTCCGATAAATCCGTTCTCGTCTTCAAATTGGTAGCCGACGATAGTGTGCGCCCAGGTGCGCTCCAGGTAGTTGCCCTCGTATTCGAACCCCGCGCGGTTCATGTCGGTGAGAATGTGAAATGGAAAATCGATGTTGCCGAACGCGGGGGAAACGCGGGCCGGCTCCATGACGTCGTCTTCGTTCAGTCTCTTGTGGTGGTACTCGAAGCCAGTAAAGCGATGCTGCCAACGAGAGGGCCCGGCAAGGGTCAGTTCCGCGCTGCCCAGCAAATTGTTTTGCCGCGCGCGCTGCTCCATGTCCGGCGGAATCAGCGGCTGTCCGTTGAAGTTCCATTCCCCCTGTACCCCGGTGCGACTGTTGGAATGCCGCGTGCGCACCCGGAACAAGGCGCGATCGCTTAACCGGATACCGATGTTTGCGCCTTGCAGTGAGTTGGAATAATCATCGTTCACGCCCTGGCCGCTGGTATTGAACTGGTCGGCAAAAAGGTTGTAGTCGAACGGGCTGCGCGCGCCCGAAACCGTTACAAATCCATGCGCAGTCGATAAATTTCCCCCGTCCGCGCCGAAGCGAAATTCGGGAATTTCGGTGCTGCCCACACGGGCGAAGACCTGCACCACACTCGTCATCGCGTCAGACCCGTACAGGGTGCTTTGCGCGCCGCGGAGGAATTCGATCCGCTCCGCTCCTTCGAGCGGGACTGTACCGAAGTCGAAGGTTCCACCCGGCTCATTAACCGGAACGCCGTCGATAATGACTTTGTTGTAGCGGGAATCTCCGCCGCGCACGAACAGGGAGGACAGGGCGCCTCGCTGTCCTGCGGCGGCGACCACGGCTCCGGGCAAAAAGCGGAGCGCGTCGCTGGCCGACACGGGCTGCATGGTTTGCAACTGACCGGTTTCGAGTGTGGCCACGCTCGAGCCGGTTTCTTGCTCCGAAACAGGCCAGCGCGTGGCGCTGACCACGACTGTTTCTATGGGCGTGGCTACGGTTAATTGTACGGTCACCGAAGAATCGCGAGAAATCAGAATTTCCTGTTTATTCTGCGGTGCAAAGCCGGGCGCCAGCACCTGTACCGAATAGCGTCCCGCCGGCAATCCGGTAAAGGTGGCGAGGCCTTCGCCGGAGGTGGTTTGCAAGCCGAATGGAACCGACGAGCCTTGCGGCAGTAAAGACACTTGTGCGCCTGCTACGGCGGCAGTGCGCGGATCTACAACTTTGATCTTGAGCTCGGTGGCGGAAGCCGCTGTAAGAAGAATGGAGAAAGCCAGAAGAGCGCGAATCGAATTCATGCAATCCTCCTTTGCACGCGAAAGGGGTTGATGGTAGGGGTTCGCGCCGGTCTCCTGGCTTTGCGAGTAAGGACGTGAGTCCGAACAGCACAACCGCTCTTCCCAGGGTGTTTCGCCCCAGTGGACGGCTGCAGTGTCCTCGCTTACAGTTGCGCGGCAGCGCGGGATTTGCACCCGCTTCCCAAAATCCTCATGTGGAGATGAGGAGTGCGCGAACCTAATTTTTTGAAAGAGCAGAAAAATCGTGCACAGACTTTACTCGTGGAGGCGGCTAGTGTCAAATCGAGTTGTGAAAATGACTCGTTGCGAGAATAAGAGATTCTAGGAATAGCGCGTGGGATAAGCGAAAACGGTCATTGCTCGAAGGGAAGGCCGAGCGCAGTGAAGTCCTCGTCAGTACGCATCCAGCCCTCTTTGCCATCAATTCGTACCATCAGCTCAAGATTGTCGGAAGGGACGCCGATTCCGCCCTGGTCGTCCATGGGATTATTGCCGGTGGGCCCAGAAGACCGGCCCTCGCTCCATCTCAGATCCGCCGCGCAACTCAGCAATTCCAGCTTGGAATCTTTTTTTACCAGCACTCTTTCCGGGTGATCGCAGGGCGAAGCGTCCGGACAAAGTTGTACAAAAGTCAGCTCGCCAGCTAGACGGTCGTCCTCAGGAGCCACTGCGTAGCGACAAGGGCTCGAACTGCCGGCAGCCTTGTCACACGCTTGTGCCGGACTCAACTTTCCCTCTTTCCAGTCTACGCGCACGGGATAAACGAGTCGG
>QIAS01000355.1:5992-6855 GCA_003225615.1 Acidobacteriota bacterium
GAGCGGCCCAGCCGTTTTGAACTGCTTGTTGGATGCATCAGAGGACATCAGACTTCCCTGCACAAGTATTGGTCCGCTGAATGGCTTGAACTTGCCATCGACCACTCCGAAAACTTGATACCACCCGCTGGACTCGGGCTCGGGGGCCGAGGGCTCCGAATCGAGATCGTAACTGACCAGTAGTCCGGCGCCATTTGTGCCAGACAGAACGCCCGCAGAAACAGACCATGCGTCCGAGAACTCGGTGTTAGCAGTCTGGTAAGGGAACGCCTTCTGATACAGAATATTGCCAGCAGCGTCGCGAATTTCCATTGCGACGACCGTGTCGCCGCCTGCCTGCATGGATCCTGGCGGACATTTCTGTTTCTTCAAGAGTACCGTGTAGTCCGTTCCAGCTATCGAAAACGGACCCATGCGCTGCTCAGTTTCCGCGCTCGCCGTCGTAGCCGGGCTCCTTGTGGCAGCGCTAGCAGCTATTGCGCCAGTCGCAGTAGGGGCTGAGGCCAGCGATGCATTCGCTGGCGCGAGCACAGGCTTCAGTGTTGCAGAAAACTGCTGAGGTGACGGCTTGCCGGCCGTCTGATGCGGCCGGTTCTTCGATCCCCACCACGCGCCTTCGGCCAGAACGAGGACCAAGACGGCAATGGCGGCATTGCGGGCAGTCATCATTGGACTGGGCTCCGAGTCGGCAAACCAACTGCCGCTAGATCCTGCTCACCGTGAATCCAGCCTTCATTGTCGGTGTTGTTATCGATTATGACCTTGAGCCATAGATCGGGAAATTGAAGGCGCATTACGTCTCCATCTTGCACCCAGGTCGCGATTGATCTGGCTTTAAGAAGTTGGACATCAGCCCCCTTTGC
>QIAS01000356.1 GCA_003225615.1 Acidobacteriota bacterium
TTGATGCCAAGCAGTACGACGAGGCAGCGGCACGCCGTCGCCGCAACCGGATTGCTTCCGCGGTTGTGCTGCTCGTCATGATCCTCGGGCTGGCATACCTGTATCGCAACTTGCCGGAAGAGCGCATCGTGAGCCACTTCTTCGCTGCCTTACAAAAGCAGGACTACGAAACCGCCTACGGCATCTGGATGCACGATCCCCAGTGGAAACAGCATCCTCAGAAATATTCCAACTATCCCTTCAACGAGTTTTACCGGGATTGGGGACCAGGCGGAGAGTGGGGTCTGATCAAGTCGTACAAGATCTATGCTTCGGGCACACCCAAAGGCGGAGGCAGCGGAGTAATCGTTGAGGCGATTGTGAACAACCGCTCCGAACACGCGAGGCTATGGGTGCAGAAGTCAGATAAGACGCTGTCGTTCTCGCCGTACTAATAGAAATTGTTGATTTTCGACTGTTGATTGTTGATTAAACCGCCAGAGACGTTCTCCGCCTTGGGTTCTTTATTCAAAAATCAAGAATCAACGATTAAGCTCTTGCCTCGGCCAACTGCTCGAGCGTTTTCCCCAATGACGCCTCATCCGCGACGTTGACGCAAGTCTTCGACCGGTCGATCTGCCGCATCAGTCCAGAGAGAACTTTCCCCGGCCCGATTTCTACGAAGGTATGCACGCCTTTGTGAATCAGCAGCCGCATGCAGGGATCCCATTTCACCGTGCCGGTTACCTGGCGGATCAGTGCGTCACGGCTAGCTTCCCCGGCCGCCACGAGCGCCGCGTCCGCATTGCAAGCTACTGGGATACCTGCATCTTTAAAAGTTAGCGCTTTCAGGTCCTTGGCCAAACGATCTTGTGCGGGCTTCATGAGCGAACAATGAAATGGCGCGCTCACAGGGAGCAGCTTGGCGCGTTTCGCGCCGCGCTCATCGGCTAACTTGGTGGCACGCTCGACAGCTGCCGCATGGCCGGAAATGACGACCTGTTCGGGAGAATTGATGTTAGCGGCTTCGCAGACTTCTCCATGCGCGGCATCCTGACAAACCGCAATAACTTTATTTACGTCCATGCCGAGGACCGCAGCCATGGCTCCCACTCCCACCGGCACGGCCTCCTGCATGTACTTGCCGCGATGGCGCACCGCGCGGACGGCATCCGTAAAACTCAGTGTGCCGGCCGCCACGTGCGCCGAATATTCGCCCAGGCTGTGCCCCGCAACCAAGTCCGCCTTGATGCCTTTCTCCTGCAGCACGCGCCAAGCCGCCACTGACATAGTGAGAATCGCCGGTTGGGTAATCTCGGTCAGCCGAAGTTGATCCTCCGGACCCTCAAAGCAAACCTGAGAGAGCTTGTAGCCCAGGGCGTCATCGGCTTCTTCAAAAGTCTGCCGGGCGACGCGATGGTGTTCAGCGAGTTCCTTGCCCATTCCCACCGCTTGTGAACCTTGCCCAGGAAAGAGAAATGCAGTACGGCTGTGAGGAGTGTCTCTCAAAGAATCCACCTAGAAAGGAAGTCGTAATGCCGCGTCAGATACTCTTAAGTATTGACCGTCACCGGAGTTCGCAAAGCCGCCAGTTCCTTTTCAATCTTTTCATTGATCTCCCGCTCGGCAAATTCCGCTGCCACCCGAAGAGCATTCTTGATTGCATTTGCGTTTGACGAACCATGCGTGATGATGCACACACCCTTCACACCAAGCAGCGGGGCTCCGCCGTATTCCGTATGATCAAGCCGCTTCTTGAAGTCGGTAAACGCGCTACGCGACAGCATGTAGCCAACTTGCCGCGTAATTGTTGCCCTGAGCGACTCTTTGAGCGTGGAACTGACCAGCTGCGCGACCCCCTCAGAGGTTTTCAGCGCAACGTTGCCCACAAATCCATCAGCGACGATTACATCCACGCGGCCGCCATAGATGTCGCGTCCTTCCACATTCCCGACAAAATTCAACGGAAGCTGCTTGAGCAAGGGGAATGCCTCGCGGGTGAGTTCATTGCCCTTGGTCTCTTCCTCCCCGATGGAGAGCAAGCCGACTCGCGGACGCTTGGTGCCGAAGATTTTTCGGCAGTAAGTCTCACCCATTACAGCGAACTGCTCCAGATTTTGCGGCTTGCAATCGACGTTGGCGCCAACGTCGAGGAGGATCGCGGCGGTCCCCAGCGCCGTAGGAAAAACTGCGGCCAGCGCTGGACGGTCTACGCCCGGCAGGGCGCCAAGAATCATCTTGGCGGTAGCCATGGCCGCCCCGGTATTGCCCGCACTCACAAAGCCCGCGGCCTGTCCTTCGCGTACCAGTCGCAAGCCAACATGCATGGAAGAGTCGCGCTTGGAACGAACGGCATGCGCCGCCTTCTCCGACATGCCAATGATTTCGCTGGCGTGCACGATCTCGAGCAAGTGCCGCGACGACGAGCGGTGACGATCGAGTTCAGCCTTTATCTGCGGCTCCGGACCAACCAGGAGCACACGAATGCCGAATTGACGCGCGGCCTGCAGCGCGCCCTCGATTTCCGGCTTGGGCGCGCGATCCGAACCCATCGCATCCAGAGCTATTGCGCTTGGCATGGAGTGCGCGAGTGGGCGGGGTTAGCTGGCTTCCTTGGCCTCGATCACTTCGCGGCCTTTATAGTAGCCGCATTTTGGGCAGACGCGGTGAGGCATTTTCTGCTCATGGCAGTTGGGGCATTCAGATAGTGAATGCCGGCTGAGCGCGTCATGGGCGCGCCGGGTACTGGTGCGCCGCTTGGAATGACGCCGTTTGGGATTCGGCATAAGAGTCCTCGTCTAGCCAGGTCATCGCGACCCAGGCTCGAAAATTTCGTTATATTGAATCTCGGCTGGTCAGAATATCAGTGATCCAGCTTGTCACGGATCTCTTTCAATGCCGACCAGCGCGGGTCTTCCACCGGTTCGGCACAGGAACATTGCTCCACATTCAGGTTCTTGCCACATTGCGGACACAGGCCCTTGCAATCTTCGCGGCAAATAACCTTGAGCGGGAGGGCCAGAAGTAACTGCTCGCGCAAGGCATCCTCTAAAAGTAGCCCCTCCCCCTGGTAGTAGCCGATCTCAGCATCCGTGCTGCTGACGGGAGTCTCCGGCTTCCCGGCATCGGCTCCCAGAGGGCGATATAACAGGTCAAAATCGCGCTTTATATCCTGGGAAAGCGGCTCCAGGCAACGCGCACAATACAGATCCAAGCTAGTAGACAACTGGCCTTGCAGCCGTATGTCCTTTAAGCTCTTATGCTTACCGTGATGCTCCTCGACCAGTTGCGCCCGGCCCGCACCTTTCAGAGGGGTGCGCTGCTGAATGTCAGGCCCCAGGTCCACAGCACCCGGCTCGAACTCCTCCTTAAAATCAACAGGATGGAGTTCCAATTCCCGTATTTCGATGAGCATAGGATCCTCCGCGCCCCACCTGAATACCGCGAAGGCCCGCGGAAGCACGCCCGGAGGCGCAGATTCTACCGGAGCAACATTTAAGAATAAAGGCGGGGCCGAAGGGGTGTCAAGGAACTGGGCACAGGCTTTCCTGTGGTCTGGATTTGTTCTACTGAACGAGCCGCGATGAACTCTGTGGCGGATGCGTTACTTTTATAAGAGCGAGAACTCGCCTATTTAATTTTTCGCGCCAGCCAGACAAGGACGACGGCTCCAAATATGGCAACCAGAATCTCCGGAATGATGCCACCAGACGTATAGAACCCGAGAATCCGCAGAATGAAGCCGCCTATAATAGCCCCCGCGATGCCGAGAAGGATATCGATCAACGGCCCGTAACCAGACCCCTTCATGATCTTGCCGGTCGCCCAACCGGCGATAAGGCCGACAAGAATGATCCACACCAGCCAGAACATTCATCCTCCATTGCTAAAGTTGGTCAAAGACAGCCTATTACAAATGAAGTTTCAAGAAATTGTTCCCTGAAAGCCACTGTCAAATCTGTTTCCTGCAGTTGAATCTTGCAACTGCAAGCCAGAAACCGGAAACTGGAGGTGATGTTCGCCCGCAAGATCCGCGTGGAGTACGTAGAAAACGGCCGGCACCATCCCTGCCCACTGAAATGGCTGGACAGTTTCAGCATGCGCAACTTCACCAATGCGAGCGTTTTTGATGAGACGTTGCCGGTTGCTGATGGCCTGATGGAAATTGGGACGCGCGTCCCATTGGCCGAGCTTAAATCCGCGATGGAAGATTGGTTTCGTCGCAAGAGTTACCTTCCCAAGGCGGCGGAGCTGCTGCTGCTGGCTGAAGCTAATCGCAACTCGACTGCAAAAAGCGGATAGCTCAGCCTCGCGATTCAGGCAGCCGGCAGCCGGCTTCCGGCGCCCGGATTCGATCCCAAATTCTCCGACAGACACGGCCAGACGAGCTGGTGACCCGGGAACAGGAAGCCGGGCGCCGACGCTTATTCCATTACCAGCGCGCCCGTCAGCTCCGCTACTCGTGCGATTTCATGTTCTTCGCAATAGTTCTGCAACTCATCCACAATTTTTTCCGTCGCGCATGGATCCCAGTAACTGGCTGTTCCAATCTCTACCGCGGTAGCGCCCGCCAGCATGAATTCCACTACGTCGGCCGCCGTTGAAATACCTCCCATACCGATTACGGGAATCCTGACGGCGTGCGCTACGTCGTAAACCATACGCACGGCGATGGGCTTAATGGCCGGCCCCGAGAGCCCGGCGGTGATATTGGAAATTCTCGGCTTGCGCGTCTCTGTATCGATAGCCATAGCCACAAAGGTATTGACTAGCGACACAGCATCGGCGCCGGCTTCCTGCGCCACATATGCCATTTGCGCGATGCTGGTGACGTTAGGCGAAAGCTTCACGATCAGTGGACGCTGCGAATGGTGCTTTGCGGTGGAAACAACCTCATCCAGCAGTCGTGGGTCGCTGCCGAATTGAATACCGCCATGCGCAGTGTTCGGGCATGACACGTTCAATTCATATGCTGCAATGCCTTCGCCTTCATTGAGGATCTCGATCGTCCTCTCATAATCCTCGCGCGTGTATCCAAACACATTGGCGAAGACCACGATGTTTTTCTTCTGACGCAACGCCGGGAGCTTTTCTTCCACGAAAGCGCGCGCCCCAATGTTCTGCAATCCTATCGCATTCAACATTCCCGCTGCGGTTTCATACAAACGCGGCGGTGGATTTCCCGCCATCGGTTCCTTCGAGAGTCCTTTCACCACCAGCCCACCCAGCTTATCCAGGTGAACCACATCTTCGAACTCCATCCCGTAACCGAAAGTGCCGCTGGCAGCAATCACCGGGTTCTTGAGCTGGATTCCGGCCACGCTGACCGTTAAATCGGGCCCGCGCGTCCCATTCCCCGTAATTGCCATCATTGCGCACCTCCAACCGCTGCAGCGGGTCTCGCGCGCCCCGTTTTGGATGGCTCTCCGGATGCCGGTCGCGCAGGGGCGTTGGAAGAATTTTCCGCTGGGTGGGAAGCAAGAAGGGCCTCAGTCAGGACCCGCCCAACAGCATGGGTTGGTGCGTTGATGCCGAGCAATGATGCCAGCGTGACTGCCAGATCGACTGGCTCGCTGTGAGTGCGAAACGTCCCGGGCTGGAAAGGAAGTCCGTACAACGCCAGTGGCACATGAGTGTCGTAGCTGTAAGGCGAAGCGTGGTCGGTCCCATTCAGCGGGCCTACGGTATACGGAGCGGGAACCCCCATCACGTACCAGCCGCCCTGAGGAGAATAACTGTGCAAGTAACGGCGGCCCATCTCGGAATTCGGTACCTCGCCTCCCGCTAACTGAGAGCGCGTGAAGTACCCGCGCATCCCGAGCTGCTGCATGGCGATCCCGACATCGCGTTCCGCATCCTCTTCCTTGACATGCAGTGACGTGAAGGCATCCTCGTTCAGCCAGGCCATAGGATAATCGAAAGCCTTGACGAACTCTGCAGGATGGCCGAGCTTGTTGCCTAGCGCTGTATTGAGCTGTGTGCGCAATGCATCCTGGCCAAGGTTCGCAGCAG
>QIAS01000357.1:0-1311 GCA_003225615.1 Acidobacteriota bacterium
CACAAACAATAACAACGCCGCCGCTGTAATGATCGGATCACCAATGGCAAAATGCCCGCTGTGCGCCAACTGCGTGACTTCGGTGAAGCGGAATGATCCGAAGTACCACACGATGGTGAACATCCCCAGCAGAAACCCCGCATCACCAATGCGGTTAACGATGAACGCCTTGTTGGCCGCGTCACTCGCCGACTTGCGATGGAAATAGAAACCAATCAACAAATAAGAACAAAGGCCGACGCCTTCCCACCCCACAAACAGCAAGGCGTAGTTATTCCCCAGAATCAAAGTCAGCATGGAAAACATGAACAAATTCAGGTATCCAAAAAATCTGTAATACCCGCCTTCATGCGCCATGTATCCAATGGAATAAATGTGGATCAGCATCCCCACTCCGGTAACGAACAGCAGCCAGATGCTGGAAAGAGGATCGAGCAAAAAACCCGCTTCGGCTTTGAACTGCGCAGGCGCGCCGCTGTAAGTGCGGAAGGTAAGATGGCCGGTATCGGTGCCCAGCCAGTTATAGAGAACAGTTTCAAATGGCTTGCCGGTACCGTGCGCGTAATCCGTATATTGCCAGACCGCCCCGCAAGCCATGATGAAAGCCACCACGACTGCCCCGACGCACACCGCGCTCACCGCCGACTTCTGCAGCTTGCGGCCGAAGAAAAGCATCATCGTCGCCCCAAAGGCCGGCAGAAGCGGTATCAACCAGATGTGTTCGAGAAAAATCATTTTAGTCGTTGGCCGTTAGCCCGTTTTCTTTCGCGTAATCAGTGCTCGGCTCGCAGTTCTCAGCGATCTCTGCGTGAACTCTGCGGCCAAAAGCTTTTCTGCCCGCGAGCGATTACCACTTTAGGAGATCAACCTCATCCACGTTCACCGTCTCCTTATTCCGGAAGAACGCAATCAGGATTCCCAATCCCACCGCCGCCTCCGCCGCCGCGTCAGTAATCACGAATATGGAAAATATCTGTCCATGCAATCCCCAAACCCGCGAAAACGCCACCAAATTCAAATTCACAGCATTCAATATCAATTCAATCGACATCAAAACAACCACCACGTTCCGCCGCGTGAGTACGCCGATGACGCCCAGCACGAACAAGGCGGCTGCAACCACGAGATAGTGAAGCGTTGTGATAGGTACCATGACCGCTACCGTTCCTAAAGGGCTGAAGCCCGGACTTCTGTTGACCCGCAACCGTCCAGCTACTAACTACCAGGGCCCAGCTACTTCCCTACTAAATTCTCTTCTTCGCCATCACCACGGCCCCAATGATCGCTACCAGCAGCAGCAGCGAAGCGATC
>QIAS01000357.1:1350-7458 GCA_003225615.1 Acidobacteriota bacterium
TCGACTGCTCCGGCAGCTGCACATCGTGTCCGCGAAGCAAAGTCTGCAGCGCGCTGCTCCTCAAGAAGACAAGCACAAACAGCACCCCTGTTGCCGCAGCCGCGATAATTCCCACAACCCACTGCTTGCTGAACTGCTCTTCTTTCTGACTGCGTTCCAGGTTGACCAGCATGATGACAAACAGGAACAAAACCATGATGCCGCCCGCATAAAGGATGATCTGCACGCCGGCAACAAACGGCGCATACAGCATCAAGTAGAGCCCGGCCAGCGCCAGCAACGTCAGAATCAGCGCCAGCGCCGAGTGGACCGCGTTCTTACGCGTGATCACCAGCACACCACCCAGCAACGCCAATCCCGAGAGGAAGTAAAAGAAGAATGTAGTGGCAACCGGCTGCATCTCAGAGCACCCCCACCAGCGCGGTCAAGATCAGCACGCCGATACCCATGGGCAGCAATACCTTCCATCCCATCTTCATGAGCTGGTCAAAACGGTAGCGGGGAAACGTCCCGCGATACCAGATGTACAAGTACATAAATCCCGCAACTTTTATCGAGAACCAGTAGATGTCCTGAACGCGATTGCGCACATCAGGAATCAGCAGTACCAGGCCGATAAGCCCGAGCAGCACGGCAAATCCACCCAGGCCAAGCGTCTGAATACGGAAGTAGGGATGTTTGGGCATGCGGATGGTTCCGAGGAAGGCGATGAGCGCCAGCAGCAGGAACGTCGCGGCTGGAAAAAGTGAAAAAATTAAATCCCAGGTTTCCCCGCTCAGCCAGGTAGGAAAAGGCCGCATCCAGCCGCCCAGCCACAACGTGACTGCGATCGAAGAGACCGCGATCATGGCCGAATATTCCGCCAGAAAAAAGAGTGACCACCGGAAGCCGCTGTACTCAGTATGGAACCCAGCAGTCAGTTCCGATTCCGCTTCCGGCAAATCAAATGGAGCCCGGTTTGTCTCTGCCACCATCGCCACAGCAAAGATGAAGAACGCAATCAACCCCAAAGGAAAAAATTTGAAAATGAACCACACATGCTGCGCCTGCTGCGCTTGGACAATTCCGATCATGCTGAGTGTGCCGGTGCCGTCGCCGCTACCGCCGATTCCGTAAACCCCAATCCCGCTAAGGCTGGTCATCAGCACCGCCGCCACTACTGCCAAGCCCATGGCGATTTCGTAGGAGACCATCTGCGCGCTGGAGCGCAGCGCCCCAATCAACGGATAGTGGGAGTTCGAAGCCCATCCTGCCATGACGATTCCCAACACGCCCAGCGAGGAAACTCCGAGCATAAAGAGGATCCCAATGTTCATGTCGGTCACGGCATGCGTCGGCCCGAACGGCACAACAATAAAGACGGTAAACGCGGTAATCACCACCATCAGAGGCGCCGCCCAAAACACAGCTTTGTCCGCCTCCGCCGGCATGATGTCTTCTTTGAGCAGCAGCTTGAGCGCGTCTGCAATGGGCTGCAGCAATCCGTGAGGCCCCACGCGCATAGGCCCCAGCCGTACCTGCATGTGCGCAAGAATTTTACG
Source organism: Acidobacteriota bacterium (assembly GCA_003225615.1). Lineage (GTDB taxonomy): Bacteria > Acidobacteriota > Terriglobia > Terriglobales > Acidobacteriaceae > QIAS01. The sequence goes on from QIAS01000357.1 coordinate 2,892, forward strand.
TTCCAGCCAGTTCATCGCGATGACGGCGATCGACAGGCCGAGAAAAATCAGAACAATATAGACAAAGGCCCAAAAAATATTTCCCGCCTGGCCAGGTGTCGTATTGGACCTGAGATACGAGGTGATGTAGTCCAGCATTAGCGATCCACCTCGCCCAGAACGATGTCCAGGGTTCCGATCACGGCGATCACGTCCGCCACCAATTGTCCCCGCACCATCATGTCCAGGGCCTGCAAGTTCACAAACGACGGCGGCCGCACCCGCAGCCGGTAAGGCTGAGTCGAACCATCGCTGACGATGAAATATCCCAACTCGCCTTTGGGCGCCTCGATCGAATGGTAGATTTCTCCCACTGGCGGCTTTAGAACTTTCGGAACCTTGGCCATGATCGGCCCTTCCGGAATACCGCCGACCGCCTGCTCGATAATCCGCACCGACTGCCGCATTTCCGCCATGCGCACCAAATACCGGTCATACGTGTCGCCATTCTGCCCGATGGGAATTTCGAATTGAAAATCCGAGTATGCGGCATAAGGTTGCGCCTTGCGGATATCCCAGCGCACCCCGCTCGCCCGCAGCACCGGTCCGGTCACGCCCAGCGCGATACACTCCTTCCCGGAAATCAACCCCACGCCCTTGGTCCGTTCGACCCAGATGCGATTAGTAGTGAGCAGTTCCTCATACTCATCAATCTTGGGCTTGAAGAAATCGAGAAACTTCTTTACATCTTGCTCAAATCCTTCGTAGGTTTCGTACTGGCAACCGCCAATACGAAAAGCATGTGTCGTTAAGCGTGCCCCGCAATATTTCTCAAAGATCTTAAGGATCTCTTCCCGGTCCCGGAACGTATAAAACAGGGGCGTAATAGCGCCGATATCGAGCGCATGCGTGCCCAACCAGAGCTGGTGGCTGGTAATCCGGTTAAGCTCGGTCAGAATCACGCGAATGTACTTGGCCCGGGGCGGAGCCTCCACGTTCAGCAGCTTTTCCACCGCTTCGCAGTAGCCCAACCCGTTTGACACCGCAGCCACGTAATCCATCCGGTCCACATAAGGATTGAACATGGTATAGGTGCGGTTCTCTGCGATCTTCTCCACGCCGCGGTGCAGATACCCGATGACACATTCCGTTCCCAGCACCTTCTCACCGTCGAGCTTCAAAATAACGCGCAGCACGCCATGGGTCGCAGGATGCTGCGGCCCCATATTAATGATGAGCTCGTTGGAATCGAGAAAAGTCTCGTCCTTTTCTCCGAGTTCCAGGTGCGAAATATAAGAGTCCGGTTTCATCTCTACTTATTGGCCGCTTTCAATTCCCAGGTTGATCTGTACCCATTCCTTATCCTGCTGAATGATGCCGTACTCCTTGCGCAACGGATGCCCCTTCCAGCCTTCGGGCAGCAGGATGCGCTTCAAATCCGGATGTCCTTCGAAGCGAATGCCGAACATGTCATACACTTCGCGCTCCAGCCAGTTCGTCGTCGGCCAAATGGGAACCGAACTTGGCAGCGTCTCGCCATCGGCAATCAGCGTCTTCACTCGAATGCGTTCGTTCCGCGGAAACGAGTAAAGAATCCAGATCACATCAAACGGCTTTTCCCGCTTGGGATAATGCACCGCCGTGATGTCTACGCAGTAATCGAACTGCTCCTGATCGCGCAGCACCTGAAGAAATTCAGGAATGAGAGACCGATCGACGACAAAATAGTTCTGCCCCAGATAGGTGCTCGCCTCGCTGATACCCGATCCAAACTGCCCTTTGAGTTTGCCCACCATAGCCGAATTCCACGGAACGGGAGCGGGCCCTGCAGGCTTGGCGGGAGGCGCCGGGGCGTGCGCAGGCTGACCCGGCGTACCGGCCGGGGCCGCGGGTCTTGGAGGCGTGCCGACCCGCTCTGCCGGGCTTGCAGTCGGCGCTCCAGCTTTTTCTGTAGGTGGAACAGGCTGAACAGAACCCGCAGGCTTTTCCGCCGCCGTTTTCTTTTCGCCATCCGGCGGCGTTGGCGAACTAGACTTGGTTTCCTCGGGCATAGCTTGGGACGGTCAAACCCTCAGCGCCGCAAAGCTTTTGGGAGAACGTTAACTTCTAACAGCTTGCTACTACACTGTCAACGACGGCTGACCACACACTCCAGCCCGGCCAAAGGCAAAACGCCAAGAGCCAAAAGCTCGCTCCCTACACCCACTCCAGCGCACCTTTTTTCCAAATCCAGATATAGCCCACGATCAGAATGCCGAGAAAAATCAGCATCTCGAACAGACCGAACAGGCCAAAGGCCTTGAACTTCACCGCCCAGGGAAACAGGAAGATGGTCTCCACGTCGAAGACCACGAACAGGATGGCGACAATATAGAAGCGGACGGTATAGCGGCCCCGGGCACTGTCCACCGGATCAATGCCGCACTCGTAAGGCATCAGCTTTTCCTTGTGTGGATTGTCCGGTCGAACCAGCTTCGCCGCCAGCAGTGTCACCGGAATCAGAACCCCTATGATCGCGATGAAGATAAATATCGGAACGTAGTTCTGCGGCATCAATCTCCTCGTGCTGCGCCCTTGCTCGCTGCGAAACTAGTAATAGTAGCGCCGATGACGCTGGGCTTCAAGTAATGCGTGATGAGGGGTGTTGTGCTGGGCAGATTTTCAATTTCCAATTGCAGATTGTTCAATTTAAAAATGCGGCGATTCCAAAATCGGAGATTGGCAATTGAAAATCGACAATCTCTCTCCTTCGCCTCCGCAATCTTCGCCTGCGTTTATAATCGCTGTTCTATTTCAAACCGCTTGCAAGGATCCCTTGGCCCTCGACGAAAAGATCTACGAACTGCGCCGCGACAAGCTCAAGCAGATTGAAGCCCTCGGACAGCAGTCTTACCCCCGCCAATACAATTTCACCCACACGATTCCAGACATTCTCGCCGCCTATTCCGAGAAGACTGCTGAACAGCTGGAGAATCCACGCGTCAACGTGCGCGTCGCCGGGCGCATCATGGCAATCCGCCTCATGGGCAAAGCTGGCTTCGCGCACCTGCAGCAAACCGGACAGCGCTTGCAGATTTACGTGAAGAAAGATGCCGTAGGTGAGAAAGGATTTGAGCTTTACAAGCTGCTCGACCTCGGCGACCACATCGGGGTCAGCGGATACCTCTTCCGCACCCGCACCGGCGAACTCACGGTGCACGTCGAAGAAATCACTTTCCTCGCCAAAGATCTCCTGCCTTTACCCGAAAAGTGGCATGGGTTGACCGACGTCGAACTCCGCTATCGCCAGCGCTACGTAGACCTCATCATGAATCCTGAGGTGCGCGAAGTTTTTCTCAAGCGCAGCAAGCTAATTCAATCCTTCCGCCGCCACCTCGATTCCCACGGCTTTGTCGAAGTGGAGACTCCCATGATGCAACCCATCGCCGGAGGCGCCGTGGCTCGCCCCTTCATAACCCATCACAACACTCTGGACATGGATCTCTTTCTGCGCATCGCGCCGGAACTTTATTTAAAGCGCCTCACCGTCGGTGGCCTGGACCGCGTCTACGAAATCAATCGCAACTTCCGCAACGAAGGCCTCGGCTGGCGCTGGAATCCCGAATTCACTATGCTCGAGTTCTACCAGGCCTACGCCAATTTCAAAGACGTGATGGACCTGACGCAGAGCATGATCGAGCAGGCCGTGAAAGATGTAACGGGCGGAACGAAAACCAAGTGGGGAGATCAGGAGATCGACTGGGCCAACTGGCAACGCATGACGATGCGCGAAGCCATCATCTACTTCTGGCCCGAGAGCGCCGGCCCCAAGCCACAGATGAGCGATTTCGCCTCTCAGGACTCGGTTAAAGCACTGGTTGAGCGTTTCAACGCCGTCCACGCCCACATGGCCTACGATCCCAACGAGCCCGCGGGAAAAACCATTGCCAATTTGTTCGAGGCCGTAGCCGAGGAACACCTGCTGCAACCAACGATCATCTACGAGTTCCCCACCGCTGTCTCCCCGCTCTCCAAAAACAAACCCGACGAGCCGGACTGGACCGAGCGCTGGGAAATTTTCGCCGGACAAATGGAGCTCGCCAACGGCTTCAGCGAGCTCAATGATCCCGAAGAGCAGCGCCGCCGCTTCGAACAGCAGTTAAAAGAACGCGAGCGTGGCGACCAGGAAGCTCATCAGATGGATGAAGATTACATTCGCGCACTTTCCTACGGCATGCCTCCCGCCGGCGGGGTAGGCGTGGGGGTGGATCGTCTCGCCATGCTGCTTACTAATTCGCGGACCATCCGTGATGTGATTCTGTTTCCATTGTTGCGGCCGGAGAAGGCACCAGGCGGTGAGGATTCGGAAGGAAAATAGGCTCTTGGCTCTTGGCTCAAAGATTCAGGCTTTAGGATTCTGGCTTTAGCCTATAGAGCCGGATTGAGCAAAATTGACCTGTCGCCTAGAGCCTAGAGCCAAAAGCCTAGGGCCTGTCTGGCTGCGTCCATGAGCGATCCCAAGCACAAATCGGATCAGTTGCATGATGTCATCGATCACTACCAGCAGGTCGATGAAGACTCACGCTTGCAGACCGGCTGGTTTCGCCTG
>QIAS01000357.1:7540-16172 GCA_003225615.1 Acidobacteriota bacterium
GGCTACGATGTCCATCTCGTGGATTCCGTTCCCAAACATATTGAGCAGGCGCGCAGCCATGCCCGGCAGCACGCCATCGCCAGCATGCGCGTTGGCGATGCCCGTCATCTCGAACAGCACGACGGCTCCGCGGATGCCGTCCTGATGCTGGGCCCGCTCTATCACCTCACCGATCCTGCCGAGCGCAACCGCAGCCTGCACGAAGCCCGGCGTGTGCTGCGCCCCGGCGGAATATTGTTCGCCGCCGCCATCAGCCACTTCGCCTCTTTGTTCGATTCCCTGCAAAGCGGCTTCTTCGATGACCCAGAGTTCATCCCTATCCTCGAGCGCGATTTGGCCGAAGGCCAGCATCGCAACACGACAAATAATCCCATCTTCTTTACGACCGCATTCTTTCATCGCCCTGAAGAGCTTGCTGCGGAAGTAGCCGAAGCCGGTTTCCAGGTTCTCGAACTGCTTCCCATTGAAGGCCCCGGCTGGTTTGCGCGTGATTTCGATCGAGTATGGAAAGACCAGGCTCAGCGCGAACGGTTGCTGGAATGCATTCGCAGAGTAGAGCACGAACCAGCGCTCCTTGGCGCCAGTGCACACCTCATGGCCATCGCACGGAAGTAATCACCTCAGGAGCGATGGCTCTCTTACTTTTTACTCTTAGTACTCGCGCTCCGTTCTGCAACGTAGGGAGCTTTATCCGGAGGAAAATTCGTACTGAAGTAATCAATCATCAGGTCGCGATCCGCCGCATCCACTACCGCGCCCCACTTCACCATCTTGTCCACTTCCTTCGTCCATGCCGCTTTGCTGAGCCGCTGCTGCAAGATGATCCGCGCATCGTGGCATTCGGTGCAAGCCGTAGTTGCTTTGGCTTTCACCGGTCCCGGCGGCAGATCGGGTTGTGCCGTCTGTCCCCAGAACACCAGCGCAGTCGCTATTACTGTCCCTGCCGCAAACGGAATTGTTCTAAGCTTCCACATGCACCTTCACCTGATCGACCGCGTTGTACAAATACCCGCTCGGATTCCACACCGCGCTCGACGGCTGCACTCGCCCTTGACTGTCAGTCGCCCGTGAGATCAGGACAAAATCCCCAGCCTTAGCCGGCTTCCAGGAGTAACTCCAAAGCCGCCACGCATAACGCGCCTGCTCCTTGCCCAGTTGCGCCGTATTCCATGTCGAACCAGAGTCGGTGGAAACCTCTACCCGAGCGATATCGGCCTCCCCAGCCCAGGCCGCTCCATGAACTTGAACGGCACGCCCCTTCACCGTTGCTCCGTCGCTTGGATTCGCAATAATGGACTTCACTCCGAGTGCCGTGATCGGATGTGTATCTTCCGGCTTTACCGCCTCACCCGGCTTGATCGGCTGGTTGGGCATTCGGTAACCGGGGCTCATAAAGTTGCCGTCGAACTCCTTATCTAAGACTTTAATTTCAGCCAGCCACTTGCACGAAGCGGCCCCAATCCACCCCGGAACCAGCGCCCGCGCCGGATAGCCATGATGTTTGGTCAACGCTGCCCCATTCATCTTCGTGGCAATCAGAGTGTCCGCATCCATGGCTTTCTCAATCGGGATACTACGAACAAACGGAGGCACTTTGGCTGGAACCTCATCCAGACCATGAAACATGACGTGTTTCCCTGTGGTCTTCACTCCTGCCCTTTGCAGAACATCGCGGAGCCGCACCCCGGAAAAACGTGCGGTACCCACCGCGCCCCGCTGCCACTGCACACCCGGCACATGGGGCTGCTGGAAAGCGCGGCCATTCCCTGCGCATTCGAGTGTATTTGTAACCGAATGCAAAGCAAACTTTTCCAGATCTTCCAAGCTCAAGCTCAGCGGCTTCTCCACTTCCCCACCGATGCTCACCCGCCATTCCGCTGCATCCAGCGTGCTCGGCTCGTGCATGTGGTTGCGCACAAAAAAGTGCGGCACCGGAGTGATCCATGCCTTCAAGTACTCCACTGGCATTTCCAAATCGAAGAAACGCAACGAGCGCACAATCATCCCGTCTTCGCCGGAAATAACCAGGCCCGACTCCCCGGCCCATGCAAGTAATGGATGAACCGAAAAGACGCCTGCCAAGGCCGAAGTCGCTTTGAGGAAATCTCGTCGGGAAATCATCTTTCGCAACCCAGGAAAGACTAGGCATTAGGATCGAACGCGTCAAGCAATTTGCAGTTCCGCCCATTCGCTAGCCAAATCACTCAGTAGAGACACGGCTCGCCGCGTCTCCCCTTATCACCTTTAACTACGCCTGCTCAGAACTTGAACAGCAATTGGCTGTGCACGGTAATTTGTGTTTGCGCCCGCCGGATACGGCACAAAGAAGCTACGCGATGGATCATTGCCATGCAGTGGATTCACGATATACAAATAGTTCTGCCACGCCAGGAACCGCGACAATCCCACCGCCACCCCGACTTCATGAGTTCGAATGTTCACTCCTGAAAGAGTTCCTACATAATCATCTGTGAACTCGGAGATCATCGAGTTCGCCTCCTTAACGGCATATCCATAAAGAAGACGCACGTCCCCCGCCTGTCGAACGGCGCCAAAGCTGGCGATGCCCATAAGCGCGTCGCGCAGGAATCCGCTGCCTACGTTGCGAGACAAATGCACGTCTATATCCAGCGGCATTTCGCGGTTACGAAGCTTGGGACCGTCGAAACTAATGTGATAGTTGAGATGGGCGATCTGGAAGTGCTGCGCGGTAAAGATCATGCCATTGGGAGTCGTCGTTGCCGTGCCCGTTCCTGTGATCGGGCCAGCCAGTGTGACGCCGGTGGGAGGATTCAGCACGGCGCCAAAGCCCGCCGCTGAGGCCGCCATCGCCACCTGATTCTGATTTCGCCACAACTGCATGTCCAGTCCGAGGCTCTGATGCCATCCTGACTTAAACTTTTGCGAAATCACAACCCCCTGGTGGAAAAGATTGGTATCGTGCACTCGCGATCCCGGAGCGTAGCCCGCCGCGACGTAGGCGCAATTCACGGGAGGAGTTGCCGGCGGCTTCACGCTGCAAGCGCTGGTCGACGGCAGAACCGACACGTTGGGATTGGTCAGGACGTACTGCCCGCCACGGAATTCAACCCCCGTTATGCCCAGCGCGTTCGATCCCACAGGAACTCTGATGATCTCCTGAAATCCGTTCAGGCGAAGCTCTTCTTTAAAGAGGAAACGCGAGTCATCGGCAAACACTTCCGCCATTTTGCCGCCTCGCAACGCAAAGTTCTGATTCGGGTGAAATCCGGCCGAAGCCTCCGAGATAAAAATCGGGGCGCGAGTGTCAACCCCGGCAAAATCATTGTCCGAGGTAAGGCCGTTGTCGAAACGCCCCGAGGCGATGGTCGTGTGAAAATCAAACTTGTCATTTAGCGGCTTATCTATGTTCAACCGTATGCGGTAACGTCCGCGGCTGTTCTGCACTGGCCCAAGGACGGCATTCGCCGAACGGTAGGTACCGTCGAAACGCAAGCGGAAATCGCCGCTGAACCGGAAGCCCGCCAACGTTTTCTGCACTTCATCGAGCGTGCTGCTCAAATGATCGACCCTTTCCGTGTAGCTCCGCAGTTGATCTTGCGGCACCGCAGAAGCGGGAACACCTGCACCGCCCGGCAGCGCCGGGGTAGCAGGGACCATCGACGTCAAACTAGTGACCTCCCCCACATTGCGCGCGCCCGTCGGTTGCGAGTTCGCCACCACCCGCTCAACCAGGTTCTTCTGCTCTTCCAATGCGCTGAGCAATTTCGCAATTTGCTCCTGCTGTGCCGCCAGAGTCGCCTGCTGACGATCCAGGCGTTCTCTTAGTGCCGCAACTTCCTCCTGCGCCCTTGTGCCCTCAGTTGTGGCTTGGGTGGACGCCGGCGGCACCGGGTCTTGTGCTCTCTGAGTGTTTTGTCCGGATGCGGGTAATGCCAACCCAACCCTGAACATCAGGAGGGCGGTGACGGCAATTTGAAAGCTCCTACCACGGCCCATCTTAATCTCTCCTACTTCTATCAAATTACTTGTATTTTGCCGAAGCCTTTTCCTGGCTGCGGGGCTTGCTCAACGGGGGAGAAACAAAACTTACGTTGCGGGCGCTAATCCCCACTTATTCTGGAGACGACGCTCTACTGTCTTGAACACCAGGCCATCTACGATGTATCCGATGGCGATAATCAGAATCATCACCGCGATCACCTGGCTCATATCGTTCAGGTCGCGACCCATCATCAGCAACTGACCCAGTCCCAGGCTGACGAAAATCATTTCACCCGAAATCAGCGAGCGCCAGGCAAACGCCCATCCCTGCTTGAGCCCGGATACGATAAAGGGGAGGCTGGCAGGCAGCAGCACGTACCAGAAGAGTTTGAAGCCGCGCGCGCCCAGATTTCTCCCCGCCATGCCGTAAATCTTAGGCATCTGCTTGCGCCCGTCTTCCATGGCAATGGTCACCGACAGCAGGGACCCCATCACAACCACGAAGAGAATTGCTTTTTCCGTCAAGCCGAACCACAAAACCGCCAGTGGCAGCCAGCAAATGCTCGGCAGGCTCTGCAAGCTCACCAAAAGCCCACCTATCGTGTCTTCCAGAAACTTGTTGCTGGCTACCGCCAGGCCCAAAACCATGCCCAACATAACCGAGATTCCATACCCCAGAAGCATCCGCTTCATGCTGACGCCAATCGCAATCCAGAAGCTATGGTCCTGAAATCCGGCGCCCAGCGATTCGGCCACTCCCCAGGGCGTGGGAAAAATGTAAGGAGGCCAGATCTTCAGCTTCGCCAGCACAAACCAGAGCCCGAAAAGAATGCCGTAAAAGATTACTTGTCTACCGATGCGCCTCATATTCCGCTTCCAGTGATTTGTTGATCTCTTCCCGCAAATCTTCAAGTATCGCGCGCGCCGTTCTGGCCACGTCGACTTCCTCGAGGTGCCGCGGACGGGGCAGCTCAACTTCAAACTCGCGCTTAACCCGGCCCGGACGGAACGTGAGCAGCACAACCCGATCTCCCAGCCGGACCGCCTCCCGCACGTTGTGAGTCACAAAAATGATGGTGCGGCCGGTTTCGGCCCAGATGCGCTCCAACTCGTCGTGCAACAAGTCCCGCGTCTGCGCGTCCAGTGCGGCAAACGGCTCGTCCATCAGCAGCACATCGGGCTCCGTCGCCAAGGCCCGCGCCAGGGCTACCCTTTGTCTCATACCGCCCGAAAGCTGGTGAGTGTAGCTGTCTTTGAATTGCGCCAGATGAACGAGGCGAAGATAGTGGTGCGTCTTCTCTTCGCGCTCGGCTTTACTGATGTTTTTCATCTTCATGCCAAACTCGACGTTTTCCGCCACTGTGAGCCACGGAAAAAGCCCGAGTTCCTGAAAGATGAGTATGCGATCGGTGCCCGGGGCTTCGACGCCTTGCCCATCCACCAAAATTTGCCCGGATGTGGGTTTCTGAAGCCCCGCGATCAGATGCAGAAGAGTCGACTTACCACAACCCGAAGGTCCCACAATGCATAGGAACTCTCCCGCGCGCACTTTAAGCTCGATATTGTCCAACGCGAGCAGTCGTGAACCGTTCACACCGTACGTGACCGAGATTCCCTGCAAAGCGACCTTTGGCTTTTCTGAAATTCGTAGCGGGACCAGCGCCGGCGCAGCACCGGTTTTCCAAAAAACCATGCCGGCGCGCGCCGTACTTCTGTGATCTGAGAACGCGGATTGAGAAGCGGGTTTCTTCAGCGGATTCGGAGTCATTGAATAGCCTTCTTCCCTTTTTCCACAAGAATCTGATTGAGCAGCGTGATGTCATAGAGGCTGGACAGGTCCGGCATCTTCCGTCCTAAGAATCCCGCATCAAAGGACGCCTTTGCCGCTGTCAGCAAAGACGCCCGCAGCGGATCGTAAGTGACTTGCAAATGAGTAAACGCTTCGTCCAACTCTGCCGCAGGAAGCGCCTTGCCCGTCTCCCTCTGGATCTGCTGATTCAAAATTCTCTTCGCCTCCGGAAGGTGACTGTTGATCCAGTCAGTCAGCTCCACATGCGCGCGGATCCAGTTCTTCACTACCTCCGGGTGATCGCGCAAAAATTTGGCGCTCACGACCAGATGGCAGGTTATGAACTGCCCTTGCGGCCATAGATCACGTTCGTCGAGAAACAGGCGACCGTTCCCTTCTTTGATCAACCTCGTCGCCCAAGGTTCTGGTGCCCAAGCCGCGTCCAGCTCCTTCTTTAAGAACAGCGTGAGCTGATCGGGATTAGCCAGAGGCATGACTTGGACGTCGCCACCCTTATCGATTGTCTTCATGCCATGCGCCAGCAGCCACGCCCGCAACGCCACGTCCTGGGTGTTGCCCTGCTGCGGCGAAGCCACTTTCCTCCCATGAAAATCCTCCGGCTTCTGGATACCCGAATCATTCCGGACCACCAAACTCGCGCCGCCACTGGTCGCACCCGCCACAATGCGCAGCGCCTCGCCGTTAGAACGTACATAGCCCTGGATGGCAGGGTTTGGACCGATGTAGGTCATGTCAATCGCCCCGGCGAACAACGCCTCGATCGCCGCTGGTCCCGCGTTAAAAGTCTTCCACTCGATCTTCACGTTTTGCCCTACAGCCTTTTCGAACCACCCAGTCGCTTTGCCCACCATGGGCTGGGAATGCGTAATGTTGGGATATGCCCCTACGCGTATGACTTCAGCGTTCCCCTGAGCCAGGCCTTCGATGGAAAAAATCAGTAAAAGTCCGAACAGCAGAAACTTCTTGATCATCATGGGTCCCGCTTACCTTACTTTTCCCGATTCACGTTTCCATGAACCACCATGGGCAGCACGCTCGCTTCCTGCTTCTTCTTGCGCTGCCTGCGGCCCCGTTTTGAAATATCCGCTCCCGGCCCGCTGATGTCCGCCAAAGTGGTGTTTTCCAGGATGCGAGCCGCGGCATCGCGCACGTCGAGAAAGACTTGATACAGCGCGCGATGCTCGGCATCCCGGTCAATCAACGCACGCAGCTGTTCGGCATCGCCAAACGGCGCCAGTGGTCCATCAATCAGCCGGATCACCTCACTAAGCCGGATCTCCGACGGAGGCCGTCGTAACTGGTATCCACCTTTGGCTCCCCGCGCGCTCTCTACAATCCGCGCATTCTTCAGTTCCAGCAGAATCAGTTCCAGGAACTTCTCCGGAAGGTTTTCCTCGTAGGCAATGTCGCGGATCTTGATCGCGCCCTGCTGGTAGTGCCGGCCAAGCATCATCATCGCTTGCAGTGCGTACAAACCTTTTTGGGAAATCTTCATGGCGCCCGATTATACATCTATCTCTATTACATTAATAGACATTATCGCTATACCAGACAAGCAATCACTCTGCCACCGCCTCAAGCCTCTAGCGCCCCCGCCAAGTTATTTAGATTTTGTAAGTTAGGGACATTCGACAGGAATCCTGCAAAATTGCGATGTGCACTGGTTTGCACTGTTGCAGCATGAATTTTGCCAGTCGCTCCCCGGCAGCGAAAATAATAGCAAAAATACAGGGTCTAGGTTGCTGCGTTCGCACTATGCTGGCTTCCATTCCAGCAAAGCCGCAGAACCTGCACGGTGATGTTATCCGGCCCCCCGCGCTCTTTTGCCATGCCCACCAACGCGTGGCATGCCTCGGAAGGATTGTTGGAGCCGACCACTTGCGCCAGTTCCTCCTCTTGCACTTGCCCCCACAAGCCGTCCGTGCAGAGCACCAGGACGTCCTTGTCCTCCAATTCGACGGGGCTCAGCGGAAAATCCGCCGCGGGCGGGACTAGGGTCCCCAACGCGGCCGTCAAAATGTGGCGCTGCGGATGGTTTTCTGCTGAATGATCTTTGGTCAACCGGGAAATCTTCGATCCACGCACCATGTACAACCGGCTGTCCCCTACGTGGGCGAAATACAAACTCTTTCCGTTCATCGCCACCGCAGTGCAGGTTGTGCCCAGGCCGTGCAATTGTGGATGCTGATCGCCGTACGTGCGGATGCGCTCGTGCGCCGTCTCCAGGCTGGTCAACAGTGCGGCTTGCGGGTCGCTGACCTCGTCGCCGCTATATATCTCCAAAATCGTTTCTACCGCCAGCCGACTCGCTTCCTGCCCGCCTTCATACCCGCCCATGCCGTCCGCCACAACCGCCAACCGCCCCTTACGCGCGAACTCTTCCTCACCTTCCGGCTCCCAATACGTAAAATAGTCCTCGTTGTTTTCACGATGACAGCCAACATCGGTGAGGCTGGCGACTTCGAGACCGGGGCGAATCTGCATTCGCTGTGTGCCGCTAAATGGAACTGTCACTAGCGCAAAGATTATATAACCGGGTGAGTCTAAGGAATAAGACGACAATGCCCGAATAATAATTGCCCCTCTTCTCCTAACGTTCCGTGCTCGTTTTGCAGACTGCTAAATCGTTAGTGCTTTCGCAGTTTCCTTCTGGATATAGATGACCAGAAACCCTTGTTGTCGCATAGAATGTGGCATCCGGACTGTCAGTGGCCGAAACTTGGCAAAATTCGCTTGCGCGATGGGTAAACGTCGGCCTCGTAGATCCATCCACCGCTCAGCGGGTGCGCGCCTTTGAAGCTTCGAGAGAAGAGCCGGGGCAGCTGCGTTGGCCGGTTCTAATCGCCGTCGGTTTCGGCG
>QIAS01000553.1:0-3030 GCA_003225615.1 Acidobacteriota bacterium
TTGGCCCCCTTTGCGGCCGCCATGGAGCGCGTTGCGGAGTTGGTACGTCTTTTAAAAGCCGACGATCACAAGATTAATTACGTGGATGCCGGCGGCGGGCTCGGTATCGGCTATACGGGTTCCCCGCCCACAGACTTCTCCCGCTACGCAGCCGAGTATGCAAAGGCAGTAATGAATCCGCTGCGAGGTCTTGGAATTCATCTGCTGCTCGAACCTGGGCGCGCCATTGTAGGTCCCGCGGGCGCGCTGCTCACTTCGCTCGTCTACCGCAAAAAGAATGACAGCAAGACTTTCCTAGTCGTGGACGCCGCCATGAATGACTTGATACGCCCATCGCTCTATAACGCGTACCACGAGATCGTTGCGGTGGCCCCCACTTCTTCAGGGCAGCAAGAAATAGTTGATGTGGTCGGCCCGGTATGCGAAACCGGCGATTTTCTGGGACGTGACCGCGATCTGTAGCCGAAGGCGATCTCCTTGCCGTTCTCGACGCGGGAGCTTATGGGATGTCCTTGGCATGCAACTACAACTCAAGGCCTCGTCCCGCAGAAGTGCTGGTAGATGGAAAATCGGTAAAACTGATTCGGCGGCGCGAATCAACGAGCGACATGCTGCGGTTAGAAAGCTGACACCGCGAGCTGAGAATCTGCGAACGCTTCCTCCAAAGCGTACCATTGGGCATGGGCAACCTAGAACTAAACTATCCCAACTCCCCCGCTTCTGATCGGCTGGTGGATGCCGATGTTCTCCTTCGACGAGGGCCAGACGAAGAAGAAGACGATGAGGACGAAGAAGACAACGGCAGTGAAGATGACGACGATGACGATCAGGACGACGGCTATTCGGAGTGAACCTGAATTTACTTATTTCCATGGGTGAAGGATGAAGCGCGAACATTTCGTTAAGCAAGTTGAAGAGGCGCTCGACTCGCTCCCACGAGAATTTCGCAGTCGCATTCGTAACGTTGCTGTTCTCGTAGAAGATATGCCGCCGAACCAGCCATCACCGCAGCCGCGGCCAGGGCGGCTGCTTCTTGGTCTCTTCCATGGTGTGCCCACTACCAAGAAGAGCATCTTTGACCTGCCGACCGGTCCTGATTATGTGGTGCTTTATCAGAATAACATTGAAGCAGTCTGCTCCAGCGAGGCCGAAGTCCGCGAGCAAATCCGCCTGACCGTCATTCATGAACTGGGTCACTATTTCGGGATGGATGAGGAGCAACTGAAGGATGTTTAGCGATAATGCTGCAACGGGCTCGATGAGTGTTTTGAGCCCTCGTAACCAGCGGGTTATTTGGCAATTATTCGACAGAACGAAGCACAAATGGGTTAAGCTTTAATAGGCCCGATCAGGGCTGGTTTGAATTTGGCAGAAGTTCGACTGCAAGAGGGTGAGTCGTTGGAGAACGCCCTTCGTCGCTTCAAGCGCAAGGTGCAGACGGAGGACATCATTAAGGAAGTGAAGCGTCACTCCTACTACCTGAAGCCGGGCGAGAAGCGCCGAGTGAAGCAAGCTTTGGCGCGAAAGCGTGCCCGAAAAAAAATCCGCAGAGAACCGGATTAAGTTGGCACAATTAGGGCCGCTGCTGCCAGGCAGCGGCCTTCCGTTTTCGCGGGACAGGGTTCTGTTTTGCGGTGATCCGTTGAGACCGCTTCCCGACCCACCTCTCGAGCCTGAGGCCTTCCGACCTGAATTGAGAGTTCGATTTCCATTCCCCGCAATTCGTGACACAATTCCCTGGCTCAAATTAACCCGGGAATGGATCGTTACGATACCCGCAAAAATTACGGACTCGAGAAGCCAACGAGGTGAACGCTAATGGATATGGGTTTGAAAGCAATCTCGATAGCTTTCGTTGTTCTGTTCTTGGCTGCCGGTTGCCAGCGCAGCCGCCCATCAGTTACTTCTCAGCGCGTTCTGCCCAACGGGATTTATACAGTAACACCAGGGGTCTGCGATGTGGACTACCCATCGATGAATCTCAAAAAAAAGATTCATGAAGCACGCTGGGATTCAATTGATGGGCAGCAATACACAGTGATCTTTCAGCCCACGCCGCCTGGCACCAATCCAGGTCCCGGTACGCCGTTCGTCGACAACAATAATCAACCAAAATTTAAGTTCGCTGTTCCTGCCACGGGCGGAGTCAAATCCGGAGTTCCGATCGTTGAAGGATATTTCGAGTATTCCATTAACGATTCTAGCGGCAAGGAATGCAAGAACGCGAAAGATCCGGGCGTCAACGTAAAGCCGTAGCTGCTGCGGGGCTGCGGTCGTTCCCCTCAGATGCCCGCAAACTTTAGTGCGATGTGCCCACCCCGCCATCCCACACGACTTTGCCACCAACAATAGTTTTCAGAACCTTCACATCGCGAATGTTGGTGGGATCGATCGTGAAAATGTCCTCGCTCAGCAGAACCAGATCCGCCAGCTTTCCGGGAGTGATGGATCCCTTCTCCTTCTCCTGGAATTCGGCGTAGGCGGAGCCCATGGTGTAGGCCTCCACGGTCTCTGACACGGTCAACTTCTGCTCCGGAAACCAGCCATTGGGATTTTTTCCGTCCAAGGTGGCCCGCGTCACGGCAGCGTAAACCGTGAGCAACGGATTAAGCGGAGCGACATTCCAATCGGTGCCCAGCGCCAGGCGCACACCATGGTCCAGCAAAGTGCGGAACGCGTATGTACGGCTGGCGCGGTCGTGGCCAACGCGTTTTTCCGCCCAACGGCCATCGTCGATTGCGTGGTACGGTTGAACCGACGCAATTACATGCAATTGGGCAAACCGGTCGAAGTCCTTCGCGGCCATGTGCTGCACGTGCTCAATGCGAGAACGTCGGTCGGCCTCCCCGTGCGCTTTGGCTATTTCAGTGTAAAGGTCGAGAATGATGGAAATTCCCTGGTCACCGATGGCGTGAGTGCAAAGCTGCAGGCCGGCTGCATCAGCCTTCATCATGCGATCGCGCATCAGCGAGAGCGGTTGCATTTCGTCCGAGAGCAGTCCGTGATTGTTGGGCTGGTCGTTGAAGGGCT
>QIAS01000553.1:3126-3660 GCA_003225615.1 Acidobacteriota bacterium
GTCGTCGACTTGCGTGATTAGAGGCGCGGCATAGATGCGAGTGGTCAGTTCGCCGCTTTGCAGCAGTTCGGAGTAGACCGCAATATCCGCGTAATCCGGATTCATGTCTTGCACGCTGGTCACGCCTAGCGATGCGGCATGAGCCAAAGCTCGTTTGACAGCGTGCAGGCGTTGCTCATGCGAAAGCGGCGGAACAATCTTGTAAACGTAATCCATGGCCGCGTCTTTAAGGGCGCCCGTGGGATTGCCTTGCGCGTCTCGCACGATTGTTCCGCCTGGCGGGTCGGGGGTTTTGGCGGTCACTCCTGCCATGCCCAGCGCCAACGAGTTGGCCAGCGCCATGTGACCGTCATAACGGCTGACGAAGACAGGCGTGTCCGGCGTAAGGGGATCAATAAGTTCCTTAGTTGGCGGCTGAGCGGGAGTCCACTTGGTTTCGTCCCAATCGCCGCCGAGGACCCACTCGCCTTTGGGGGTAGATTTCGCGCGCTTCCCAATTCGCCGGGCGAACTCTTCCGCACGCGTCGCGTCGTT
>QIAS01000553.1:3694-5816 GCA_003225615.1 Acidobacteriota bacterium
AACAGGTTGCCACCGGCATCAATCGTGTGTGTCTCAGACCCGCGCCACGCTTCCACGTCGGCATTGGAACCCACAGCCACAATGCGGTCGCGGATTATGGCGACAGCTTGTGCTGCAGCTCGCGACTTGTCGCCCGTCCAAACCTTGGCGTTGCTGATGATGAGGTCAGCGGCAGGTTTGGATTGGGCGGGCGAGATCTGGAGGCTGCAGATAACGAAAAATACGGTGGCACCAATTCTGTTTTTCTTCATGGAATGGGAATTGTCATGTTAATCCGAGAACAGCGAGGAATCCTACTCTCCTCATCTCTGCCCCCATTTCAACTTAGTGCGAAGCACGTCAAAAAACGTTTTCTTCACGCGCAACAGATGGACCTTGTGCTCGGACTTTCGACACCGAACACGATCGCCCTCGTGCACCGGCATTCCGATCTGGCCATCGACGCTCAGGTAGGCATCCTCGGCGGGCAGCGACTTGTCGCCTCTCCAGACCTTGGCGTTGCTGATGATAAGGTCAGCGGCTGGCTTGGATTGGGCTGTCGAGATCTGGAGGCTGCAAATAACGAAAAATAGGACGGCGCCAATGATGTATTTTTTCATGGAGTGAGAATGCTCACGTGAGTTTGGGAACAGTGACGAGGGCTGCCCTCATCGTTGTCCCCATTTCAACTTAGTGCGAAGCACGTCAAAAAACGTTTTCTTCACGCGCAACAGATGGACCTTGTGCTCGGACTTTCGACACCGAACACGATCGCCCTCGTGCACCGGCATTCCGATCTGGCCATCGACGCTCAGGTAGGCATCCTCGTCGCCGGTCTTGACCACGATTTCGATTTCCGCAGAGTCGCGTACCACCAGCGCGCGATGGGTAAGTGAGTGCGGCGAAACTGGCGTAACGACGAAGGCATCTACCGAGGGCATCAGGATTGGCCCACCCGCCGCCAGCGAGTACGCTGTGGATCCGGTTGGTGTGGAAACAATCAGCCCATCGGCCTTATAGCTGGTAACGAATACCTCGTCAACATAGAGATCGAAGTTGTTGAGACGTGCGATGGCGCTCTTGCTCACCACCACATCATTGAGCGCCTGATAATCGGCCACGGCACCGCCCGCGCGCACAACCTGGCACTGGATCATGGAACGGGGTTCTGCGCCACAACAATTCTTTTCTACCGCCTCCAGGGTCGAATAAAGCTCAGAGAGCGGGACTTCGGTAAGAAATCCTAACGCCCCGAGGTTGATGCCCAGAATTGGGACTCCTGCCTTCGCAACAGCGCGCGCTGCCGAAAGCAATGTACCGTCTCCTCCCAGCACCACCACCAGATCAAGTGGCCGAGACGCCATTTCCGTCCGCGCCACTACCTCCGGACCCTTCACGTACGGAGAAGTTTCACGATCGATCAGTACCTTATAACCATGCTTCTTGAACCATGCCAGCAGATCGGGCAAGATGCGCGCCAGTTCCGACTTGCTCGGCTTCGACATGATGCCGGCCGTTTTCGTACGGCCCGGCGCAATCTGAGGGCTATCCATGGGGAAAACGCGATTGTACAGAATATTTCAGCGCAGAGAGGGCAGAGTATTCACCCGAATTTGCTACAGTTCGGCCGGGCGCGACGAGTCCTCTTTTTCAAAGGATGCTATTGATAGCTCTCCTTGCATGCCAATTTCCCGGCGGCACGGCCCTTCTCCAGGTTGTTCATCACTGAGGTTTTGACCAGGTTCCCTCTCTTGTAGTGCTTCCACTGCCACAATCCGTATCCCTTCCCCAGATAGAATTGCTCCTCGTCAGCGCAGTTCCGGTAATTCTTGTCGCAGTCGTAGTGGTAGTGCAGCACCCGCGTCGAAACTTGACCTATATTCGCCCCAGTATCCATCTGCTCCGGCGCGTCCAAGTTGAAGACGGCAGTGCCCACCGTGCTCGATTTATAGGGACTGCATGACGAGTAATACTGAAACCGGGTGTCGGGCACCCTAATCTCGCGTCCCGCCTTATCTTCCGGCACGCAACGGGACGTCATCGGCAGGTCGTGGACAAACCGCTTGAACGTGCTGTTATCTTTCCACTCCAGTTCCGTGGCTCGCATGTAGACGTACTCCGGATCGAATGCCTTAACGTCGAA
>QIAS01000553.1:5826-6423 GCA_003225615.1 Acidobacteriota bacterium
TTGCCTTAGTACTCTTCAGCCAGAACCAGTAACCGGCGCTGGCAAAATCCTCGTCGGGAAAAACCTCTGTATAGATGGGATTGGGATGTCCATCCATAAAATGGTTGGCCCTCTTCTCCTGATTCATGGCGAAGTACGTCATGACGTCAGATTGACCATCAGGGCAAGAAAAGCTTTGAGCGCTCAGAGTTCCAGCCAAGGCAACAATAAAGAAAACGCCAAGAACCAATCTCATACCCACGCCTACCTTTCAGAATTTTCCCAGCAACAAAAACTCGCGATTCCCTTCGGCCCCGCGAATCGGTGATTCGATCACATCGGTGTGCCGGCAACCCAGGTCGGCGAGCGTATGCCTGACCTTTTCGACAGCACCAGCCTGGGCCGACTCATCACGTACGATGCCGCCTTTGCCGACCTGGTCGCGTCCCGCCTCGAATTGTGGTTTTACGAGCACAACAACCTGATGACCCTGACGCTTAGCGCGATCCGCGGCAAAGGCCGCCGCCAGCACCGCAGGTAGAACGAGCGTTGCGGAAATGAAAGAAACGTCCATGACCACGAGATCCACGGGCTCGACGACCTGCTCTTTGTTGAGAT
>QIAS01000358.1:0-320 GCA_003225615.1 Acidobacteriota bacterium
TTTGTGGCAGTCGAGGCAACGCGCGAACTTGACCCGGTACAGCGTCTCTCTGCCCTTGGGGATGTGACACTGCGCGCACTGCACGATGGCGTGCTTGGCTTCGAGCGGGTAAGCGGTCGCCGCGTGCTCTTTCACGCCAAATTTCGCCGGTTTGAATCCTTCCACGGTGTGACAAGAGGCGCATTCCCCACCATCAGCCCGCTTGATGAATTGGCCTTCATGCTCGTCCTTATGGCAATCCATGCACTTCTGGAAGGCGACCGGCTTCTTGAAATCGCCGCCCCGATGGCACTGCAGGCAATCGACACCTTGGTGTTTCC
>QIAS01000358.1:529-10458 GCA_003225615.1 Acidobacteriota bacterium
GGCCAGAAGTGATTTTCCAGTCGTTGTAGTTGTGGCATTGCAGGCAATTCTGGCCTAGCCGGCCTTCATGCTTGTCCTGGTGGCAGGCGACGCAGGCGGTCGGGATGCCGAGAAATGTTTTGTTCAAATCTTTAAACTTGATGTTCTCACGTTCACTTTGAGACACGTGCTGCGCGGTGTGGCATCGATTACACGCCAGCCCCGTGTGCTTGCCTTCGAGCGCGTATCCAGTTTGCTTGTGGTCAAAGCTCTTGATGTCCCACTTGATCAACGGAAAATCCACGCCGTTGTGCTCGGAGTGGCAGCGGACGCATTCCTGGCTTGATCCTGGATTGATGTGGTACGAGGCGTGCAGACCCCGCGCTGCACGCAGGCGGGAAGCGATTTCATCATGGCAGTCCAGACATTTGAACACCGCCTGGCCGCCGCCCAGCTTGTGGCACGCCGTGCATTGTGTCGCACTGTCCAGGTACTGGTGGGCGCGCGAAAGTGGACCCGGAGAGATCTGCGAGCGAGCCACGCCCGCGACCAAGCAGAGAAAGATCAACGCAAGCAGGGATCTCCGGAAGATCACAGACAAATTAGTTGCAATCTGTGATCCTTTTCCCCGGTAACTGGCAAGGATTCCTCTCTGTATTGGTAACTGCCCGGCTTCCTGCTTTCCGTGCAAAGCTCACCTTGCATGTGGAGGTCAATGGCTAGCAGCGTAGATGCACGAAGTAGCTTCTGCAAAATTAGCAACGTGGGTTCACAAACAAAAGAGATCAGAAGTGCAGTTCGCGGGCGGCCATATTCCCATTTCGGGAGGATCGGCTCAATCCAAAGCCGAATCGGCTGGCAATACCGCGCTTATCTGGCCCATCCTTAAGTTGTAACACCTCCTACTTTGGGCTTTGGTGGCGCCTAAGCGTAAATAGAAGTGCCTGCGACCAAACTAAAGGGCGCCATCGCGGCATTGGGGAGAATGGCGTGCTCAAAAATCTGTACGCGGATTCCTCCGCGATCGATTCGGAAATGGCCACCTTCCGTCGTCAGGAATCCATTTTCATCACCATCGATCTGCTTCTGCTGGCCTTCCTATTCTTATTGCATACGACGTTCGCTTCTTTTTGGGGAACCCCCACGCGAGCCTTGGTCGTTGTGCTGGGCATAGCTTTCCTGGCTCGCACATTCGAAATGATCTGGTTGCAGCGACTCTCCCAGCCGCTGTCACCAGTCGCTCAAAGAGCTCTGACCTGGGCATGGATCACCATCGATCTATTTCTCGCGGTTTTTCTCTCCGCCCTGACGGATCATGAAGATAGCCCCTACTTCGCGCTCGTAGTCGTTCCCATTCTCGAGAGCGCCTTCCGCTTCTCGCTTCCACCCGTAATTGGAGTCTTGCTGTTAGCCGACTCGCTGAACTTCTATTGGGTACGCCAATACTTCCAGCGGCATCCCCCGCTGGACATCAGCGAATACTTCGAGGCTGGGATCATCTCTCTCATCTTTGCAATCGTCGGATTGTTGGTTTGGCTGTTGGTAAATCAATTGCGGCGGAAGGAAATGCATCTGGCAGATAACTTGCTTGAGCTAGAACGTACACGCGAAAAACTTTTACAAGAGGAGACTCTGGCCGCCGTGGGACGCCTTTCCAGTGCGATTGCACACGAAATCCGCAATCCCGTAGCCATGATTTCCAGTTCGCTGGCCACCGCCTCACGCGGAGGCTTGGATCCAACCCAGCGCGAGGAGATGTGTGACATTGCTGCCAAGGAAGCAGCGCGACTCGAGAAACTCACTGATGACTTTCTCACTTACGCGCGCCCGCGTCCCCCGCAGATCACAGCCGCTCCCGTTGCCGATACCCTGGCTTACGTCGCTGGAGTGTGCCGGGCTTATGCGAGCGGGAAGGGAATTGAAGTGCGCGTAGAAGTTCAGGAGCCGCTGTCGGCCCAAATCGATCCTGCCCAGATTCAGCAGGCCCTTCTCAACCTGGTGATGAATGCAGTCGACGCTTCGCCCCCGGCAGGAACCGTGGTGCTGAGGGCCGGACGGAATGGCGACGAGTGGGTCCATATCGGAGTGGAAAATCATGGGTCGGCGATTTCTACCGAGGATCTACCTCGCATCTTTGAACCCTTCTTCACTACGAAGTCCAAGGGAACCGGACTGGGCTTGGCCATTGCCCGCAACATCGCGCGCGCTCACGGCGGCGACCTTGTCGTCGCGACTAACGGGCCACAACAAGTCTGTTTCCACATGATTTTACCGGTGCCAAATGGATCAATCGCGGGGAAGGCTCATGCAAAGGGGGAAGATGGGCAGAATCCTCATCGTTGATGACGAACCTCACATGCGCCGCATCCTGGTTTCGAACTTGCGCCAGGACCAGCACCAAACCTGGGAGGCGGCGGGCGTGCAGGAAGCCCGGCGACATCTGGCTACCAGCGACTATGACGCCGTCTTTACCGATCAGAAGATGCAGGACGGGGAAGGCCTGGAAGTTTTAAAGGCAGCCCGCGAGTCGGATCCCAGTCTCTCCGTAGTATTCCTTACTGCCGTCGGAACCATTGAACTGGCCGTCGAAAGCATGCGGCATGGCGCTTTCGACTTTCTCGCCAAACCCTTCCAGCCTGAGGTGGTCCGCGCCGCCGCTCGTCGCGCTTGCGAGCAGACACGCTTGCGGCGGGAAAACGAATTGCTCAAAGGCGCGGTCGTTCGCCTGGAAGGCACATCGGAGATTTACGGTCGAAACGAAAGCATTGTCGCTCTACGCGAGAAGATTGCGCGCGTCGCGCCCACCAGTGCCACTGTCCTGATTACGGGAGAGACTGGCACTGGTAAAGAATTAGTTGCCCGCGCCATCCACCACAGCAGCCCGCGTTCTTCCAAGCCTTTCGTCGCCGTGAACTGCGCCGCATTTACGGAAACTTTGCTTGAGAGCGAACTCTTTGGCCATGAAAAAGGAGCTTTCACCGGCGCGGATCGCAGCCGCCAAGGGCTGTTCGAAGCTGCCCACGAAGGGACGCTATTTCTTGACGAAGCCGGAGAGATGTCGCTCGCTGCGCAAGCCAAGCTCTTGCGCATTCTTACCGACGGTCAACTGATCCGCGTCGGTTCTACTAAACCGCGCACCGTGGATGTCCGTGTGCTGGTTGCAACCCATCGCGATCTTGAGCAGCGGGTTCGTGAAGCCACCTTCCGACAGGACCTTTATTATCGGCTTGCGGTTGTGCCCATTCATATTCCGCCGCTACGCGAGCGGCGCGACGATATACCAGGTTTATGCCAAATGTTCTCCCGCCAGATAGCGACAGACCTCAAGCTGCCCCAAAGGCGCATCAGCGCTACGGCTTTGCAAAGTTTGATGCAGTATGGTTTTCCCGGCAACGTTCGTGAACTGCGCAATTTAATCGAGCGCGCCTACATTCTCTCTACCCAGGATGAAATCGGTCCTGAAAATTTCCCAGTTGCCCCAGCCAGCGACGTTCCTGCGGCCGTCAATAATAACGGTCACAAGGATTCCGGCCATCTGCCTTCCCCAGAATCGCCCCAGCAATCATTCGATCTCACCGCTTTTCTGGAAAAGACCGAAAAAGAACTCATCCTCAAGACGCTGGCATCAACCGGAGGCGCTCAGGCAGAAGCAGCCCGCCGCATGGGCCTTTCCCGCAGCGCCCTAGCTTATAAGTTGACCAAGTACGGAATAAAACCCGCGGGCGAGTGAATGA
This sequence comes from Acidobacteriota bacterium, assembly GCA_003225615.1. Lineage (GTDB taxonomy): Bacteria > Acidobacteriota > Terriglobia > Terriglobales > Acidobacteriaceae > QIAS01. Next base: position 4,243 of record QIAS01000358.1, read on the forward strand.
TCGAAACAGTTTCTGTGTGAAGGGAATGGGTCTTCGACGCTTCTCTGATCAAGACTATGAGGAAATCAATTCAGCACAAACTCGGCGGGTCAGCGATTTCCTCGATTTCAACAGGGTCTAGAGCGCGGCGGACCTACTGGTGCCTGCGGCTGCGAAAACGTCAGACGCTTCCTGCTCGGCTATGGGGATAAAGATCTGCACTACTTCGGGATCGAACTGGGTTCCGCTACTCTGCACTAACCGGCGTATCGCCTCGCCATGAGGCAGCCCCTTCCGGTAGCAGCGGTTCGAAACCATCGCATCATAAGCATCGATAACTGCCACGATCCGCGAGACCAGTGGAATGTCGTGTCCTTTGAGCCCCGCCGGATAACCAGTGCCGTCGATGTTTTCGTGATGATGCAAAGCGTAGAGGCTGGCCTCTTGCAGCCCGGTGAACAGCCGCAGAATTGACCAGCTGTATTCGGGGTGGCGGTTGATGATGGCCCGTTCTTCGGCCGTAAGCGGCCCATTCTTCTTCAGAATGGCGTCCGGAACGCCGATTTTGCCCACGTCGTGTAGCAGTGCAGCAACTTCCACCTGATACAGATGCTCTTCCGCAATATTTAGCTTTCGTGCTACCCGAAGCGACCACTCTGCCAGGCGCGTGCTGTGCACTCCGGTGTTGATGTCTTTGAGATCAAGCAACTGGTTGAACGCGCAGATCAGCGAGTTGCCCAAAGCTGCCTGCTGCTCTTCCAGTTCCTTGACCCGCAGCACCAAGGATGCGGAGCTGTCAAACAACGGATTGGCGGCTGACGTGCTCATTGCAGTACGCACGTTGACCCTCACCATTGGCGACAGGACTGCACCGCCTGATACGTATCCAGGCGTCCATATCCCAATTGGGGATCGGAGATGGATACCGCGTTCGCGAGCCCAGAAGCCACGTTCGAACTGGTGCAGTTGCCATTCGCCCCCAGCATCAACGCTGCCGTGCCGGCAACAAATGGCGTGCTGAATGAGGTGCCCCAGCCCGCGGCATATGTGCCCCAGGGATACGTCGTCACGACGGCTTCACCCGGCGCTGCCAGCCACACGGGAGGCGCGCCATAGTTGGTGAATACAGATTGCGTGTCCTGATTGGAAGTAGAGGCAACGTCGATCACCGACGGCAGTGCGCCGGGATAAACCGCAGTTGCCTGGCCGTCATTTCCGGCTGAGGCCACCGAGACAACGCCGTTCTTGTTTGCGTACTTGATCGCATTAGCCAGCTCGGGCGAATAAGTAGTGTAATCGAAGCTCATGTTCAGGACTGTGGCCCCGTTTTTCACCGCGTAGTAGATGGCGCGCAGAACATCGGAGTCATAGCCTGATCCGGCCGCATTGAACGACTTCAACGGCATGATTTTCGCCTGCGGCGCAACCAGGTGCACGATGCCCGCGGTCATCGTCCCATGTCCAAACGCGGAATACTGTGAGCCGTCGAGCACCGCGACGGTGCGTTGGTCGAGCACCGCAACCGTTCGCTGATTGACCTGCGCAGTCTGCGCCTGGCTCAAATCTGGCGAAGTGCTGACATCGGATTGTTCAGAGCCCCCGCTCATATTTCGCGTGAAGTCATCCCCCGCGACCAGAACATTCTGCAGCACAGGGTTCGTGGGATCCACACCGGTATCAATTACGGCAACCGTGACCCCCGAGCCAGTGGTCCAAAATGTCGAGTGTGTCGAATCCGTTCGTGTCAGCTGAGTTGCAGGTTGTGCAACGTAACCATGCCACACGCTTGTGCCGTAGTACGAGGTCGGAGTTTGGTCGCTCAAATATGAGGGTGCTGGCCCGGCATAGGCCGCCTGAGCATTCACCTGCTGATCTATCTCCGCATCCACGATACCCAGTTGCAGATTAATTTTGAGGAGGGCGGTTACGGGGTTAAGGATGCTAGGGAAATAAACCAGAAACAGCTGTCCCTGCGGATCGCCCAACCCACGAACAACGTTGCAGCCCAGTAACATGCATGTCAAGTTAATGCCAGACAAGCCCAGAGAGTCGCGGACGACCAGCCGAGCTTGTGCTTGCGCCGGGGGTGCGCACAATCGAATCAGCAGCAGCAGCAGGCAAACGATTGTGCCCCGCCGTTTAAAACTCAACCTCTTGTTGTTCAAGGCCTTCATAATCTGTTTCCCCCAGCGGGCGCTTCAACCATCGCGTTCGAGAAGTCTAGAGTGTTGAATTTCGCCACGCTAATTACACCCGTAATCCTCACCAGTAACCTGCTCGGATTCCTTTCGTAATCTCATCCGCGAGCCCTTACTTCAAATCGGACAAAGGAATGCGAACTGACCTCCGGCCCGCCATTTCGATCGACAGCCGTAGTTGATCTTGTGCTTCAAATTCGATCTGGAACTCCCCGAATTCATTCGCCTTCGTTTCGAGCACCGGTTGCCCTTTTTCTGTCCATAGCAGTATGGTGGGGCTGCCTGGAGCCCGTGGAGTACCCTTATCCAGCACCTGCCCAACTGCGCAAATGGTCTTGGAGCGTGGTTGCATATCGAGACGCAAGTCCACCGTGAGCCCCTCCGCCTCATACACGAACTGCCGCCCAATGGGCGCTCCAGCGCGCACCCCAACCGGCAGCGGCTGCGCCACCGAATCGAATACCAGCTTGCCCAGTACCCACGGCGACGTTTCTGGCTCGGACCTGGCCGTGAATTCCTGTTTGACCATCCGAACCAAAGCTTCCGGAGGCATATAGCTGTTCTCATGCGAGGCAATCGCGTGCACCCGCTCCCACACGGCGGATTCGGCTGCGCAATCGGAACAACCGGATTTCAGATGCGACTCCATCTCCAAACTCGTTTCGGACTTGATTCCGCGGGCGAAATCGGCCCAGGCTTCTTCGGAGAAATGCTTCATCTTAATCTCACGTTTTAGGGTTAGCGACCCGGCATCCCGCCCCTTTTCCGCTACGGGGCGGTGGGCCTCGCTTCTGATCAAAAAGGGGAAGAAGTCGGGCAGAAAATATAGGCCACTACGAAAAATTCTGATGCTGGCTTAACCCTTTCCTATCAATGTGAAAGGAGCCCAATAATAAGGGTGAGGGTAACGTTCTCTCAGCTCCAGCATGGCCCCCTGCAGGGCCGCACGCTTGCCAAGCCCCTGCTGCAAACGCGTATACAGTGCGATCATGAACTCGCGCGTGCTCTCGTCATGAACTTCCCACAAACTGAGTACCAGCGATTGGGCTCCCGCTTGTAGCAGGCCTCGCACTAACCCGAGCAGTTCGTCACCCGGCGTAACCACGTTCAGTCCCGTCGCGCAGCCGCTCAGGGTCACCAGTTCCGCTGGAAGTCTCAGGTGATAGAGGTCGTATAAGCTGAGGTATGATCCGCCCAACCTGATAGAAGAAAACATCGGGTTGTCTTGCCGGAAATAACCATGGGTCGCGATGTGAATAATGCGGCTGCCCGGCCCATAGCCCCTAAGCGTCGCTTCCGTTGCCTCCGGGCCAACAAACAATTTCGCATCCGGCAGGATCGAAGACAGGGACTCCACTTCCGCCCGAATCGACGGCGCTTGCGCATCCGCGATGCCCATGATCAAAGCGGATCCCGACGTGTTCACTTGCTTTCGCTGGCAGAGCGCATAGATACTCGCGCTCGGAGCGTAGGAAATTGAAAACCGATCTACAAGATATGCTTCCCCGTCGTGCAGCGCGTGAAATGGCACATAGTGCAGCACTCCATGCGGCACAAAGACGAGATTCTTCACACCCAACAAATTGCGCACGGGAGCGATCAATTCCTGGTAAAGGTTCTTGAGGTGTGCCTGGGTTGCTTCCAGCATCGAGTTCTGGAACGTGCTTACGTATTGCGGATCAAGTCTGAACTTAGCTAACTGGAATTGCAGCAACTGCAGAAGCTTTTTGACCCGCGATTGCAGAGTTACGGGACAGATTTGCAGGCTGTCATGAGTCAAGACGCACGCTATCTCCCGATCCTGAACGCAAAAATATTCCACGAGCGCAGTGTCGGCGGGGAGCACAGCGCGAATCTCTTCCAGGGGTACGTTGCTGGGGGCCTGCAGGCCGGCATGGTTCAGGTCAGAGGTGCTCGCCTGTTGCACTGCACGCATCAATTCGCTCTCATGCGCCCGCGCCTCGCTTTCCAGCTTCTGAATACGTTCCTGGGAACGCTCTTCCGGACGAAGTTGTTCCTTCTCGATCAGGTTGTAGTACCAGTTCAACTCTTCGCGCAGATTGCGAATCGACCGCACCAGTTCGCTCTGGCCGGCATCGGATTCCGAAGGCACGTGGACCGGCCGAACCATCAGATCCATCAAGCTGCGCGACTTGGCCTGCTCGATATAACCGAATGCTTCTTCGAATCCACCCGGCCGGCGCACGCAAATGTCCACCAGGTTTTCATAAACTTCGAGCTTGTTCTGGAAAAACGCGATTTTCAGCTCTTCCCCGCGCAGGTTTCCACGCAACATCTCGAGCGCCTGGCGAGCGCGACCGTAGGCATCATAAGCAGGCTGGTCGTGCCCTGTGGTTTTCTCGACTTCGCCACTCAAAAACTCGGCTTGAAAGGCCAGCATGGGCGATTCCAGTTCGCTTAGCTGCTGGAGCGCAGTCTCACAGTGCTTTCGAGTGGTTGCCGCATCATTCATCCGCAAACAAATGCGCCCCAGCAAAAGTTCTGCCAGAACAGCCTTTCCGCGGATGCCGCCGCTGCCGAAAAAGTCGCGTGCCGCCGCAGCCTGGCGCCGCGCCTCGAAAAGCCGTCCCTCATTGAAAAGTACCAGCGCTTCGTACAAGTCAATGAGCGACGGCCACACCAGATTCTTATCCTGGACGAACATGTCTTTGGCTTGTGCAAACAGCTTCAAAGCTTCGAAAGTCTGCCCTTCGCGACTAGCCGCAATCGCCGCAAACGCCAGCGCCTTGGCAGCTTCATACCCGAACCCCAGCTTCAGGAAGCCGGCGTGCGCCTTGTGCGCCAGTTCGCCCGCTTCGCTTCCCAGGTTAAGTTCCAGATAGATTTCTGCTAGATCAAGGCTGCACAAGGCGAGTTGGTATGCATCACCGGCCTTCTTAGCACTCAGTGAAGCGTCACGCAGCATCTGGATGGCACGCCCGTACTCCCCGCGAAGAAAATACAGGTACGCGATGTTGTAATCCGCGTAAGCCACCAGAATTGACATGCCTTTTTGTTCACAGTGCTGGCGCGCCATGCGGTAGGTTTCCAGCGCCTTGGAAAATTCATTTAAGCTGATGTAGCAAAGAGACAAATTGCTGAGAACGGCCGCCAACCCTTCCGGATCATCGTGCGCCAACAGTTCGCGGTAAGCGCGTTCGTAGTAGCCTAGCGCCTCCTGGAAGCGATCCTGCCGGTGATAGATGTTGCCGACATTGATTTCCAGCCGTGCCAGTCGCTGCGTATTTCCCAACTTCGTAAAGATTGCTCGCGCACGCTCACCCGCGGCTAGCGCCTGGTCGTAGCGCCCAAGGAGAAGCAGAGGCTGAATCGATCCGCTTAGCGTGCGCGCCAGTTCCTGGTCGTCTCCAACTGCCTCAAACCGTGCCGCCGCCTTTCCATGGAATTCGATTGCGGCAGAATGTTGGTCTACAGCATAGAGCGCATTTGCTTTTGCCCGCAGGCTCTTTGCCAGAGCGGACTGGCTGCGGATCGTTTCCGCAACCACAATGCCGAGATCTGCCAGAATCTGGGCCTTCCCTGTATCGATACGGACTTCCTGCCAGACACGTTCCGTGAGCTTGTCTACAACCGTGATCCAATCTACCGCAGTGTGATTTTTGACGAACTCACGCCGGCTGGCCTCATCCGCGAGCGCAAGGAGGCGCTCGATCACGGCATCGGACTCCGTTCGTTGCGCAGCTTTGACGCTCACCTAGAACCCCATTGTTTCTAGCTGCTTTTTAAGACGGGCGAGGCAGCGCCCCCGAATGAACCCAATAGATCCGGTAGCGAGACCAAGCTCGCTCGCAATATTTGCGTAGGGCCGCGGCGGAGTTTCAAAGAACAGCATGCGAATCATCTGCTCACACCGAGGAGAAAGCTGTGAGATAACATCGCGTACCATCTGTTCCCGCTGCAATTGTGCCAACATCTCTTCCGGCAGCGCGGCCGCACTGCTGTCGATCCGCGAATTCTCAGGAGCATCCTCCTCAAAAGGAACGTGCCGCTCGGCTCTTCGCCGGTATTGCAGGCACTT
>QIAS01000359.1 GCA_003225615.1 Acidobacteriota bacterium
CCGTTCTGCTGGCCTACGACTTCTCAGGAATTCTTTCGATCATCGACGTCGGAGGAGGGGAGGGAAAATTTCTCCGAACCGTTCTGGAACTGAATCCAGACATGAAAGGCACAGTTTTCGACATGCCTTCTACGATTGAGACAGGGAAGCAACGTCTCAATGGCAATCCGTGCGGCGGGCGATACTCAACGATCGCAGGAAATTTCTTCGATTTGGTCCCCGCAGGTGCGGACGCTTACATTCTCAGTGGCGTCATTCACGACTGGGATGACGATCACGGCGTTAGAATCCTCAAAAATTGCCGCAGAGCAATGGCCGCGAACGCAAGGCTTTTGCTGGTCGAAATGGTTGTACCGGAAGAGGACGGGAACTGCTTTAGTAAGCTACTTGATCTGAACATGCTGGTCATGACCGGCGGACGAGAACGGACGCAATCGGAATTCCGTGCCCTGTTTGACGCCGCAGGCTACAAGCTCACCAGGGTCGTATCGACGCTGGCACCGCAGAGCGTAATCGAAGCCATCCCCAGTTAAGGTCGCGTCCGGGTGTCGAGCAGGAACCCCAACTCCTCGACCTTTGACTCATCCAAACATGATCGTACCGTTGGGAATAAAACCTCATCAGTTCGGTTTACGTAATTGGAAAGACAAAAGGTCGAAGCAGCACATTATGAATTCTCCGCAAGCGGAATCGCAATTATCAGAGGCCACAGTGATACGGCTCGTCCTCGAAGGCAATGCGGATGCCTTTTGTGAGCTGGTGAAGCCATACCAACGGGGGCTTTACCGGAAGGCGCTGTCCATCGTGGGTAGCGAGGCCGACGCGGAGGAAGTGACCCAGAACGCTGTTCTCAAAGCGTTCAACAAACTTCCTCAGTTTCGACACGATGCACAGTTCCGAACCTGGCTTACCAGCATAACGATCAACGAAGCCCGGATGTGGTTAAGGGACAATCGCAAACATCGGCACGAATCTCTCGACTGTGAAGATGGTGGCGATGGAGGAGTTTGCAGAGAGTTTGCGGATTCGCGCGAAAGTCCTTTCCAACTTTTGGAGAGAAAGCAGATTCGAGGCGCTGTCCTCAAAGCACTAACTCTGTTACCCATACTGTATAGCCAGGTGTTCATTCTTCGAGACTTGCAGCTACTCAGCATCTCAGAGACTGCACGCACCCTGGGCATCTCGGCACTCAACGTCAAAACCCGACTACGGCGAGGTCGATTGCAAATGCGACGAGCACTTATGCATCTGAGAGCAAGCCAGGGGTCCGAATTCGGTCCGGGATCAGATAGCTCCAGTCGTAAAGTACGCGACTCGTCGTCAGTTTGTTCTCGTCTCACAAGTGCGGACAACGAAATCGAGAGGATTCATTGAGATCTTTTTCCCGAGATACGTGGCAAGAGACGCCAGCACAGGCTCACGTGCAGAGTGTACCCATGCGAGTTTTGCTGGTAGAGCCTGATACTGTGAGTCGCCGGCTCATTTGTTCAATGTTAGAGTACGAATCAGACGTGACGCTAGCGTGTGCCGATGATTGCCGACTAGTGTCGTCTGTTCAAGAATTTGCTCCCGACCTCGTCATCTTAGACGTCCACACACCTGCGATAAGGCTGGCTGAAAGCTGGGGTGCTTTAGGGGTCAAGGCTCCCCCCGCAACCATCGTTACCGCGTATGATCCGGCGCCATTGTCTGCATTTGCCTCGGTCGCCACGGACATACTCGTCAAGCCATTCGATGCAGAGCGGTTCCAGACTGCCCTTGATATGGCCAAATCGCGAACTATTCTCTGTCGGAATGTTGGCGCTGATGAGCGTCCGAGCGCCCCGGAAGTCAGTTCGTGCAAAGATTAGCCGTGGAAGCAGGCGAGAAAATTACACTTGTAAGGGTCGACGATATCCTGTGGCTTCAGTCGTCACGGAATCACATTCGACTCCACGTGGGGGCGACGTCCCATCTTGTTCGCCAGAGTATTAAGAAGCTACTGGAGATACTCGACCCGAATCGTTTCCTGCGCGTACATCGGAATGCAATCGTAAATCTTGACTATGTCCAGGAGTTTCATTTGCCTCCGAATGGCAATATGTTCGTGAAATTGAATAATGGAGTATGTCTACCGCTTCGGAGAGCCAACCGAGCAATGCTGCGCAGAAAACTGAAAACCATTTCGTAGTTTGAGTCCACCACTCGAGTAATCCTCCCCGACAATTGCTGAAAACTGGTCAGCACAATCTTCCGTTTTCCATTCCGAGTAAAGCTTTCGCCCGATACGACTAGGTTTCTTAGAAGTCGTAGTTCTTAATCCCATTCGCTTCCAAATTTGGTACCGCTCGATCTTCGTGTTACTTGCCAAGCCATTCATCTCGCGCCTGGCCCGGTTCATCACGCGATGGATTGGCTTGGCTCGTGCTCTGCGTAAGGGAGCGTTTCTATCAAGCCAAATATCCAAAAAGGAGAATTGACTGTGAAGTTAAGTCCAGTACGTGAACTACTGACCAGGAGTAGAAATCTGCAAGAATGGCCGGCATTGTGTCGGCTTTCTCTAAAGATCTTGCTTGGAATGTCATTCCTCATAGTTATCGCGGGAAAGAGCCCGCAGCTCTGGGCCCAATCTGTCACCTCTGGTGACATTGTAGGTGTAGTGGCTGATCCCTCCGGCGCTGTTCTGCCCAATGCGACCGTAACACTGAAGAGTGACGAAAAGGGAAACACGCAGATTCAATCTACAAATGCTCATGGTGTGTACCGCTTCTCGCTAGTGCCGCCAGGACGTTACACGGTCTCCGTCGCCGCCGCTGGCTTTCAGAAAGCCAATGCACCGGCAGTGGTGACCATCGGCCAGGCTGTGACCGTCAACATAGCGCTGGCTGTTGGTGAAGCCACATCGACGGTAGAAGTAACCGATGAAGCGCCTTTGCTGCAAACCGAAAACGCTGACGTCTCAACAAATTTTAGTGAGACACAGATTACCCAGGTGCCCAACCCTGGAAACGATCTGAGCTACATCGCTCAGACGGCTCCTGGTGTAGTCCAAAACACGCAAGGCGGAAATGGTAATTTCTCCGCCTACGGTCTGCCGGCCACCTCGAACCTGTTTACTCTAAACGGACAAAATGAAAATGATCCGTTTCTCAATCTGAACAATTCTGGTGCGACGAACCTGCTGCTGGGTAACAACGATGTCCGCGAAGCGACCGTCGTGACCAACGGCTATTCGGGGCAGTACGGGACACTGGCTGGCGCCAACGTCAACTATGTGACCAAGTCGGGCTCTAACAACTTCCACGGAAACGCGCTGTACTGGTGGAACGGACGTGCCCTAAACGCAAACAGCTTCTTCAACAACCAGAATGGCGCGCCTCGGCCGTTCGTCAATGCCAACCAGTGGGCAGCTTCATTCGGTGGACCGATCAAGAAGGATAAGACGTTCTTCTTTGTAGACACCGAGGGACTACGTTTTGTGCTGCCGACCAGTACCAATGTGAGAATCCCAAGCCCCCAATTCCAGGCGGCCACACTGGCCAACTTGGCTAACGTCAGCCCGGCATCGGTGCCGTTCTACACGTCCCTCTTCAATCTTTATCAGAACGCACCCGGCGCGGGTCGAGCGACACCACTAACGAACTTGGGATGTAACGGGTTTACCGACGCCAATAGTGGACTTGGAATTAGCCAGCCCTGTTCGTCGGCGTTTACGTCTACTGTAGGACAGTTGAGCACGGAATACTTGATCACCGGGCGGATCGATCAGAACATCGGGAACAATGACCGCCTCTTCGGACACTTTCGCACCGATCACGGCTTCCAAGCGACGCTCACGGACGCCATCTCTCCGCTCTTCAACCTGGGCAGCACGCAGCCGCAATACGAGGGTCAGTTGGAGGAAACCCATACTCTCGGTGCCAATGCCGTGAATCAATTCATCGCGTCTGGTCAGTGGTATTCGGCTACTTTCAATTTGCCAAACCTGCAAACTGCTCTCCAGGCAATACCGTTCCGTTTGGCTTTCGCGGGCGGGGCCTTCTCCTCTCTTGGGCGAGAAATTAACATCGTGCCCCAGGGGCGAAACGTCACTCAGTACCAATTCGTCGATGATTTCTCAATCACGAAGGGAGCTCACTCACTGAAGTTGGGGCTGAGTTTTCGGCGCAATGACATTACCGATTTTGACCCGGGAATCGGGTCGATCGGCGCCAGCCAAGGCACAACCCTGCAGAACTTCTTTAATGGGATCGGAGGGACCTACTTCCAGAGTTTTCCTTCGAAGCCTAGCCAGCCAATCGCCCTCTACGCTCTTGGTTTCTATGCGCAAGACGAGTGGAGTGTTAAACCCAATCTAAAGTTGACTTTCTCCCTGCGAGGTGAGCACTTCTCCAACCCGGTGTGCCAAACCAACTGTTTTGGTCGACTGAGTGGAGACTTCCTAAGCATCTCGCACGACGTGAACCAGTCCTATAATCAGGCGATCGTGTCTGGCCAGAACCAGGTCCTGCCCAACTACACGGCAGTCGAGTGGCTACCGCGATTTGGCTTCACCTGGACGCCTTTCGGCCTTAAAGGTACGGTCGTTCGGGGCGGTTTTGGGCTCTTTGCCGACTCTTTCCCCGGCACTGTCGCGGACCAATTGTTGAGCAATCCGCCGCTACAAGCTGGCTTCAACATCGCGGGCGGTAACCTCTCTCCCGGTGTCCCAGGCAATCAGGCGCAACTGGCCGCCCAGAGCAACGCCGCGTTTCACGCCGCGTTTGCAAACGGTGGAACGCTCGCGAGTATTCAAAATGCCGTACCAGGGTTTACCCCGCCCACCATTAACACAGTCGCGAGCCGGATCCAAAACCCGCGCTATCAGGAGTGGAATCTGGAATTGCAGCAGGCGTTGGGCCAGAAGATGTCGCTTTCGCTTAACTATGTAGGCAATCACGGGGTCCATGAGGTCGTGCAAAATCCCGGTCTGAATGCATTCTGTGACAGTAATTGCCAAGGACAGTTGGGTACTACTGCAGGGCATTTTGGGGACCTGCCAACGACTGCAACTGATCCTCGGTTCTCCACTATTACCGAAATTAGTTCTGCTGGGGTATCCAATTACAATGGACTGACAGCTTCCTTTACTCGCCGCACCACAAATTTAACAGTGCAGGCAAACTACACCTGGAGCCACGCACTTGACGAGGTTTCGAATGGCGGTATCCTGCAATTCGGTCAGAATACCAACTTCAGCCCTATCAACGCGTTCGATCCCTTCAACCTGCGGTCAAACTATGGCAACTCCGACTATGACACCCGGCATTATTTCAGTCTGAACTACGTCTACACCGTGCCGCGCAAGTTCGGACCGAGCGCGTTATTCGGTGGATGGGTAGTTTCAGGCACTGCCTTCGCGCGAGCGGGATTGCCATTTACGGTTGTGGATTCCAACGCATTCGGAATTTTGCAAGGCTTCAACTACGGCTTCACGAACATTACGTCGGTCTCCGTGCCCGCCAACCTCTCTGGAACTGGAGGCCATACATGCACTGCAAGCGCCGCTAATCCGGCGACGCCCTGCCTTTTGGGCTCCAACTTCAGCCCCGCTGTGAATGGCTTCGGCCAGCAACGCCGCAACCAATTCACCGGGCCAAGCTACTTCAATACTGACCTGTCGATAACCAAGAACTTCAAAATCCCCCACTGGGAAGGGGCTTTGCTAGGTGTGGGGGCCCAGTTTTTCAACGTCCTGAATCACCCGCATTTCGATCAACCTGATGCGGACATTGCCTCGCCAACGTTCGGCAGCGTCATCAACCCCGTAAGCTCACCAACCAGCATCTTCGGCTCTTTCCTGGGGGCCGATGCTTCGCCACGGCTAATCCAGTTACACGCGAGCATCACGTTTTAGGCAAAAAATCCGAGCTGAAAAGAGGGGCGGCGCTTCTCTGGGCCTGCCCCTATTAAATTATTGAGACCATGCAGCGAAGTGACGTGCGCCTGGGATCAGCCGGTTAACCTTCTGCAGTTTCGACCTTCGGGGGGAGTCGCAATAGCTGTTCTAACCGGGCTGGTGGGGTTATTTGAGGCGCAGATAAGGGGAATATTTCTCAGAAATATCAGTTCTATTCGCTGAGGTCATTCGACATGGCGATAGCGCTGATAGGAATGTGCAGGTAACCAGGATGTCTCCCATAGCACAAGCCGATCAAGAATTGGAAAGCGTTATTCGCGAGCTTGCGATGCACATTGTCGTTCCGCGCATGGGAGAATTCGATGACGTGTGTAAAATCGCCAACCGCGTCTGTGATCGATACGGGCTGGAAAAGTCAGTGGAAAGGCTAACTTAGCCTCTTCTTAGCCTAGCTCCTTCTCGTATCGTCTTCCCTTTACGTGTGCCGGACACAATTCCCAATGCACCAGAACGGAGGCGTGACGTAACTTATTAAACTCTGGTGAATCTGATTCGCATGGGTCGCAACATATTTGCTCTAATGCTCGGTTTGATCTCTATAGCCGGCGACAACGGCGCGCAGCAAAACGGCAACCACCTTGGCGGCCAGCGTTCTTCATACTTGCAACGGGCTGTCTCGCAGCCCGTGGATTGGTACCCATGGGGAGCGCCAGCATTCCAGCGCGCAAAGGATCTAAACCGTCCAATACTTCTCGACGTTGGTGCCATATGGTGTCCGTGGTGCAGCCTGATGGATCGTGATACCTACACAAACATCGCGACGGCAGATTACATTAACCAACATTTTGTTGCTGTGAAAGTTGACTTTGATGCGTCGCCTGAACTAGTGGCACAATTGCAGCGCGCCCAGGCTGTGCTGAACCTGCCTGCCGGCCTGCCTCTCACCTCCTTTATTACTGCGGAAGGAAAGCTCTACTTTGGTGCGGGGTACCTGCCGGCCGAGCACAAGGGAGACAAGCAGTCATTTCGAGAGGCAGCGGATGAAGCGCTGGCCCGCTTTGCCGACAAATCCAAAATTGACCAGGAATCATTCCAGTTCGAGGTTGCAAAATAGGCATGAAAAGACGTTTTGCATTAACGCTGATATTCCTTTCGCTCGCCGCAATACCAGGCTTGTTCGCGATCGATGAACTGAAACTCAATTCGAACCTCAACTACGCAAGTGACAGCCTGGACGGCCCCCTCATTACCGGCTCTGACGCACGGTCGGGATTCATTGCAGGTAAGCCTAATTACGTCATCATCTACGGTGAAGGATGCTTTAACTCAAAAAGACAGGCGAAGCGGACCATGGAGCTCTACAACAAGTATCGCTCTGAGGTGCACTTTGTGGTCGTCGACCTGGACGTTCAGCGTTCGCCCGAGCAGCAAAAACTAGTCAAGCAGTACTACAAGGGCTACATTCCTCACGTCTTGGTTTTGGGCGCACGTGGCGAGGCCCTCTACAACCAATCCGGAGAAGTGGATTCCCAGCACATTGAGGGCATCTTCAAAAGCTCTCTTGGCCATTGACCAAGGGGATTCTCCGCGCAGCACGACAAACGTTTTCGAACTGCCTCTATTTTTGTGGCGGGAAGGAACAGGCGGCGAGCTCGCAAGCCGTCGAAGAT
>QIAS01000360.1:0-1440 GCA_003225615.1 Acidobacteriota bacterium
CGATGCGGTTCATTGCGATGGCCAGCGTCTCGTGGGCTTCTTTGCTGATAGAGCCGAATGACATGGCGCCGGTGGTGAAACGCTTCACGATCTCTTTCGCGGGCTCTACTTGGTCCAGCGGGATTGGCTTTTCGGCTTGCTTGAGCTGCATCAGGCTGCGCAAGGTACAGAGGTTGCGGCTCTGATTGTCGATGAGCTCGGTATATTCCTTGAAAGTCTGAAAGCTTTCCTGCCGCACCGCATGCTGCAACTTGGTGATGGTCAGCGGATTGAGAAGGTGATATTCGCCGCTTGTGCGGAAGTGATAGCTGCCTCCGACGGCGAGTTCGGTGTCGAATTCCGTGATGGGGCGAAATGCGTGCTCGTGCTTCATCTGCGCTTCGCGGGCGAGCACGTCGAGGCCGATTCCTTCCAGGCGAGAGGTGGTTGCCGCAAAATAGGTCTCGACTAATTCTTTGTTCAGGCCGATGGCTTCGAAGACCTGAGCGCCTCGGTAACTTTGGAGCGTAGAGATGCCCATCTTCGAGAAAGTTTTCAGCAAACCCTTGTTGATGGCTTTTATGAAATTTTTCAGGGCAATTTCACCGTTGATTTCCGCCGGCAGATAGCCCCGCCATGCCAAGTCCTCCAAGGTTTCCATCGCGAGATAGGGATTGATGGCGCTTGCGCCATAGCCGATGAGGAGGGCAAAATGCATCACCTCGCGGGGCTCACCCGACTCGATGATCAGAGCAACCTGGGTGCGGGTTTCTTCACGCACCAGCAAGTTGTGCACGGCGGCGAGCGCGAGCAGGCTCGGGATCGGGGCGTAATCTTTGTCAACACCACGGTCGGAGAGGATCAGCAACGTGTATCCGGACCGGACTGCCAGGGACGCGGCGCGGCAGAGCTCATCCAGGGCGCGCTTGAGCCCTGCTTCGCCTTCGCCTGCGCGAAACAGTGCCGGCAGGGTGATGGCGAGCAAATCTCCGCGCGACACGCGGCGCAGTTTCTCCAAATCGCGATTCGTGAGGATTGGATGCGGCAGCTTGAGCGTGTGGCAATTCGCGGGTGTCTCATCCAAAATGTTGCGCTCGGTACCGATGTAGCTGGTGAGCGACATCACCATTTCTTCCCGGATAGGATCGATCGGCGGATTGGTCACCTGCGCAAAAAGTTGTTTGAAGTAATTGAACAGCGGCTGTGGCCGGTCGGAAAGACAAGCGAGCGGCGTGTCCGTTCCCATGGAGCCGACCGGTTCCTCGCCGGAGACGATCATTGGTTCGAGGATCATCTTCAGGTCCTCGTCGGTGTAACCGAAGGCACGCTGGCGACGCAGGATGGTGTCGTGATCAGAGCCGTGCACGCGCGATGGTTCCGGCAACTGATCCATGGTGATCTGGTTTTCCTGCAGCCACAACGCATACGGCTGGCGTGATGCCAGGCGCTGCTTGATTTCTT
>QIAS01000360.1:1528-12495 GCA_003225615.1 Acidobacteriota bacterium
GCCTCGGAGGCCATTACAACCAGATCGTCGTGCGTTATTACGTAACGGCCGGGGCGCAGGCCATTGCGGTCGAGCGTTGCACCGATGACCCGGCCATCGGTGAAGGCGATTGCGGCAGGGCCGTCCCACGGTTCCATCAATGAGGCGTGGTATTCGTAAAAAGCGCGCTTCTCGGGCTTCATGTGCGGATTCCCCGCCCAGGCTTCGGGAATCAGCATAGCCATGACATGAGGAAGAGAGCGTCCTGCCTGGAAAAGGAGTTCGACAGCATTGTCGAGGTTTGCGGAGTCGCTGCCGCCGGGCGCGATGATGGGATAGAGCTTCTTCAAGTCATCGCCGAACAGCGGGGACTGCAGCAAGGACTGGCGCGCGTACATCCAGTTCACGTTGCCTTTGAGCGTGTTGATTTCGCCGTTGTGCGCGATGTAGCGATACGGATGCGCGAGTTGCCAGCTGGGAAAAGTGTTGGTGGAGAAGCGCTGGTGCACGAGGCAGAGCGCGCTCGTCACATCCGGATCAGAAAGCTCGCCGTAGAAATTCGCAATCTGCGGAGCGAGCAGCAAGCCTTTGTAGATGATGGTGCGTGCAGAGAGCGACGGAATGTAGAACATGCCGTGGTCCTGCATGTCAGAGGCGGCGACTTCCGACTCGGCCCGCTTGCGAACAACGTAGAGCTTGCGCTCGAAGGCGTCTTCGTCCATGACAGCTGCGCAGCCGATGAAAATCTGCTGAATGTAAGGTTGGGAGCCGCGGGCTACGCGGCCAATTGCGGCGGGGTCGACGGGCGTATCCCGCCAGCCCAATACCTTTAGGCCTTCTTCACGGATGATGCGCTCCAGAATTCCTTCGCATTGCAGGCGCTGATGCTTCTCAACCGGCAGAAACGTCATGCCGACGCCGTACGCGCCGGGAGCGGGGAGTTCGAAGCCCAGCCTGGCACATTCGCGGGCGAAGAACTTGTGCGGGATCTGAATGAGCACGCCGGCCCCGTCGCCGGTTTCCGGATCGCAACCGCAGGCTCCGCGGTGGGTGAGGTTGATGAGTACCTGAATTCCCTTGCGGATTATGTCGTGGCTTTTGTGGCCGCGGATGCTGGCTACAAATCCGATGCCGCATGCGTCGTGCTCGTGCGCGGGATTGTACAGTCCCTGGACAGGAGGAAGACCGTTGATGAAGGTGTTCCGCGTCATTATTGTAGTTTCTACGAAAGACACGATCAGCCGCGTCGCCGAGACAGTTCATCACCCCGCTGCAGAAAACCTGGGTCGCGCGGGCGGGTCGGCAGAGATAGGCTTCCGTCTTCTTAAGTACCTTGTGGCGAACCAAAAAGTACAATTCAGAATTTCGATGGACGAGATGGAAATTTCGAAAGAACTGCAGCGCTGAGGAATCGCAGATCGAGACAAAACGAGTTGTTGGTATCTTCCTTCCAGATTAGAAGCTTCTTAGATCTCGAGTGAAGAGCTTGTGTGTTGCGTTGCAGGTGTTGATCTTTGCAAGCTGCCATTTGGCGCCGCTTCAGGTTTTTCGATTACAGCAATCGAAAACTTGAATACAGCAGGAGTCAAAACTGCCGATATAGTACCTATGCTTATGTTCCGAATTAGCCAGAAGATGTCGATGGTGATGCGGCCCACAACAACGGGCACAAGCATCACAGGTGCTTCTGGCACAGGGGCATAGTTGAGCTAGAAAGAATTCAGACTCAAACGAACCCACTGCCAGAAGCTGGCAAGTGGGTTTTCGCTTTTTATGGAACGTTTCAGCGAAGGCAAGGGATGGCATAGCCATGATAATCATGAAATTTGGCGGCACTTCGGTTGAAAATGCGGCCGCGATCGAGCAAGTGGCTGAAATTGTGCGCAGCCGACAAAAAGACAGTCCTATAGTCGTGGTCAGCGCATTTGCGAAAGTCACCGACCAGCTGGTGCTCATGGGCCAGCAGGCTGCTTCGGGTGATTGCGAGTCGTGCCTGCAATTATTGCAAGCGATTCGCGCGCGCCACTTGGAGACTGCGGAAGCCCTCGTTGAGACGGGATTCTCCAAGATTTCAAAGCGGGTCGAAAGTATCACAGCCGATTTGGAACATTTTGTGCGCGGCGTGGCGGCGGTGCGTGAACTGTCACCGCGCAGCAGCGATTGCCTGCTGTCGTTTGGAGAACTACTTTCGAGCGAAATTGTGGCTGCGGCGCTCGCGGTTCGCGGTCTGGATTCGGTATGGGTGGATGCCAGGGAATGTATTGTTACCGACGCGATGCATACGCGCGCGCGGCCATTATTCGAAGCGACCAAGGAACATCTGCAGGCAAAGCTAGGTCCGGTTCTGGTCAAGAGCCGCATTCCCGTGATGGGCGGCTTTATAGCTGCTACACAAGAGGGCATTCCGACCACGCTGGGTCGGGGTGGGTCCGATTTTTCAGCCGCCATTGTCGGTGCTGCACTGACTGCGGAGCGCATTGAGATTTGGACTGATGTGGAAGGCATGATGACGACCGACCCAAGGCTATGTGCCGAAGCGCGAACCATCCGGCAAATCAGTTTCAATGAGGCAGCCGAACTCGCATACTTCGGGGCGAAGGTCCTGCATCCCGCTACGTTGTTGCCAGCGATCGAGCAGAATATTCCAGTGTATGTTTTAAATTCTCGGAATTTGAAGAGCAAGGGCACGCGCATTACCGCGCATGCGCCGCGCAGCCGCGACATTTTTCGGGCGATTACGGCGAAAACCGGCGTCAGCATGGTGAACGTTGTGGCTTCGCGAGGTTTGATGGTGCACAACTTTTTGCGTTCGGTGTTTGAAGCGCTCGACCGGCACGGCTGTCCGGTCGACCTGGTGGCAATCTCTGAAGTGAGCTTGTCGTTCACTATGGAGTCGAAGCGGCTTCCGGAAACTTTGCTGGCAGAGCTTGAAGAAATTGCGGACGTCACGTGTGAAGATCAGCAGGCGATCGTTTGTCTGGTGGGCGAAGACATTCACGGGAAACCAGGAATCGCAGCGAACGTGTTCACTACCGTGGCCAAGGCGGGCGTGAATGTGCGGATGATTTCGCAGGGCGCGTCCGAGATCAACATCAGTTTCGTCATCAAGGAGGGCGATGTGCCACAGGCCGTGCGCCACTTGCATAGGCATTTCTTTCCGAGTCACTCGGCGCAAGTGGGCCGTACCGCTGCTGCCGGGGAGGTGCGCCGTGCTCGCAGCGCGACTCGCGACAGGAATGCGAACGGCTCACGTTCAAAGTCGGAGAAGATTGGAAGGAATAGATCGGGTTCGGCTTCGGGTGGAGCAAGGGTCAGTCGCGCACCTGGAGAGCACCCACGGCCTCGGCAGGTGTCAGCAGCTCCTCTACTCAATGTCAAGCTTGCGTCGGGGTCGCGGGGGTGATGGCCATGGGTGCTTCGAAATCGAATTCGTTGAAAGCCCCACGGAACGACAGTTCCGGCGACGTGGCTGTGGTTTCCGGTCCAAAGCGTCACGCTGTCGTCCCGAGCCCTGAACAAAAAATCTGCAACGTGGCTCTTCTGGGCTTCGGCACGGTGGGCAGCTCAGTGGCGCGGATTCTCGCCGAACGCGCGCCTGGCCGCCTGCGCCTTTCGCATGTTTGCAATCGCAATGTTTCTCGCAAACGGGTGGATTGGCTGCCGCCAGATGTGAAATGGACGGAGGACATGAATGAAGTTCTGTCCTCTGATGTGGATATCGTCGTCGAAGTGATCGGAGGCCTCGAGCCCGCGAAAGATTGGATTTGCAGAACACTCAGTGCCGGCAAGTCCGTGGTCACGGCAAACAAGCAATTGATCGCGCACCACGGTCCAGAGTTGATAGAGCTCGCGCGGCGGATGAAGCGGCACATCGCGTTTGGAGCATCTGTTGCGGGTGGCGTGCCGGTGATTTCCGGATTGCGTGAGGGTCTGGCGGGGGACGAACTCTTCAAGATCTACGGCATTCTTAACGGCACTTGTAACTACATTCTTAGCCGTATTGAGAGTTCCCGGATCTCGTTTTCCGACGCGCTCGCGGAGGCGCAGAAACTTGGGTTTGCTGAGGCCGATCCTACTGAAGATGTGGATGGGCTGGATGCGCGCGCCAAATTGGCGATCCTGGCGCGCATCGGGCTGCACAGTGACGTGCAGCCGGACAGCATTGTTTGCCGCTCGATCTCGTCGATCGAAGCTGTGGACTTTGAATATGGCAATCAGGTGGGGTTTACGATTCGCCAGATTTCCTGGGCTGAACTGAAAGATAATCGTCTGTTTGCTTCGGTACAGCCTGCGCTGGTTGGGCTGTCTTCGCCTCTGGCCCGTGTTGAAGGCGGTCAGAATCTGGTGATGGCGACCGGCAAATTCGGCGGCGAGACCGTGTTTGCTGGTCATGGCGCCGGCGGCCATCCGACTGCGGTCGCGGTTGTGTCCGACATCATCTCCATTGCCGGGCATGAGGGCGGAATGAATGGCTTCGCGGATATGCCGCAGATCACGCCTACGGTTACCGCGGACTTCACCACGCGCCATTACCTGCGGTTCAAGGTGATGGATCGTCCCGGCATCATTGCGGCTCTAGCGACAATTTTTTCTGAGTGCGGCATCAACATTGATTCGTTGCTGCAAAAGCCGGGATACTTGAAGTCAAGCCTGCCGTTTGTGATCACGCTTGAGGCGTGTCAAACCTCGCTTATTGAAAAGGCACTGCAGCAGATCTCGCGGCTGGATTTCCTGGTCCAGCCCACCGTCCACCTGCCGATCCTGGACTGAAGGACGATAGGCTTCGGCTGGGGTAGTCGCAGTGCGGTTGTTCCGGGCCGGGCCTTCTTAGGCAGTCCGGCGCCAAAATCCCCAATGTAAGCCCACTCTGTCACATCCCTGGTGGACGAAGAGGCGTATAATTTCTCGCCAAAATCGCAGGAGGCGCCAATATGGCCAAGACGAAGCAGTTCACAATTGCGGTCGAGCATCGACCGGGTGCAGTGGCCGAAATCGCTAGAACACTCGGGAATGCCAAAGTAAATATTCTTGCTCTGCTCGGCACGGCGCAAGGCACGGGCGGGGCGGTTCACGTTGTGGTAGAGGATGCGCGGCGGGCAAGGAAGGCGTTGGACGAAGCCGAAATTTCCTATCAGGAAAATACCGCGGAAGAGATCGAATTGGCCAACAAACCGGGCGCGCTGGCGCAAACTCTGGATAAGCTGGCCGCCAAGGGCGTAAACCTGAACTCGATTTACGCGACTGCTTCCAAAGGTGGGAAAAAGGCAATCATCGTTTACACCTCAGAGGCAAAGTCGGCCACCGCGGCCACTGCGGCGTAGCAAGCAGACCGCTGGTCAGCGCGTCTTTTGCCGGTTTGAAGAGCAACTCGGCCTGAGGCGGCCGAGCGCCGGTGTTGGTGTGCTCAAAACCAAGTAGAGTCAAATCACGGGCGAGACGAATTTGTTCGCCACAATTTTTTCGTCTTCCGACTTCGCATCGAATTTTCCGTCTTACTCGCACGCACTGCTCAGGGCTGGCTTTCTGACAGCAACTGTGCCAAATACCCCTTCCAGACGTTTGGCAGGCTATGGGTGCCGTGGCCGCGAGTCTGATCGCTGATCGGCAGCAGGACGAAACGGCCGCGCTTTACCTTTTTGATTTGCTGCTCGGCGATGCCCAGTTCCGGCGGATTAATTAGATCGTCGGCTGAGTTGATGAACATCACAGGCGCCTTGATCCGGTCGAGCTTGGGCGACGGATCATAGTTTCGCGAGGCATCAAACGCGTACAGCAGATCGTTCGGATCTGTGCTGGCCATTCGGGTCTGCATGAAATGTTCGTAATAAGCGTCGGCCTGTTCCCGGGTCGGATACTCCTTCTGCATTTGCAGCGGGCTGCTGGTCATAATCAGGAAAATATCGAAGACAGTCCGCATACCACGCGGCGTCTGCTTGTACTCGCCATTCATCCATTCGGGGTCGCTACGGATCGCGTCCATGATCATCGTCCGCATCATGCGATTGCGTCCCGCGATTTGCACGGGGAGACAGGCTAGCGGCATGACCGCGTCCATGAAGTCAGGATAAGCTTCCGCCCACATCGAGGTACCCATCACCAGGCGCAGGTGATCGACTTTGAGACCTTCGGTGAGTAGCGAGTGCTGTGCTTCGACCATGTCGTCGTAGTCGTAGTGCGGGAACCGGGCGTGCAGGCCGTCGCTTGGCTTGGTGGAATGGCCATGGCCTATCGAGTCAGGAAGGATGATGTAGTACCGATTCCCATCCAGAAGCTGACCGGGGCCGAAGAGCACGCCGGCAAAACGCTCGGAGGTGAACTGCTGGCCGGAGCCGGTCGTGCCGTGGAGAATCATCACTGCGTTGGAGACCCTGCCCTTGGCGTCAGTCACGGGCTTGCCGTAGGTGGTGTAGTGCACCCTCAATTCAGGCAGCACTTCCCCGGAATGAAAATGGAAGTTGTGCAGCGTGAAGTCTCCCTCACTTGGCTTGGGCGGTGCTTGCGCAAAAGCGGCTGTGCTCAAGTACATGAAGATGGCAAAGACAAGGAGAATGGAAATTCGCTTCATGGGGCACGAGCTTACTGGGCGGGAGTTCGCGGCGCAAGGGATTGCGAAGATCAGGTCTGGGATGAGAGGGCAGCCATGGTGGTCTTGCCGAAATATCTGGCCATTGCGAGATCTACGATTTCGGCAATCAGCTGTGTGTAGGAGCGCCCTGAGGCTTTTGCCGCCATGGCGAATTCCTGTGTGCTTGCAAGCCACGGATTGGGGTTGGCTTCGATCACATATACCTCGCCTTTCGGCGAAAGGCGCATATCGATGCGGCCGTAATCGCGCAGCTTGAGAGCGCGGTAAGCAGCCAATGCAGTCTCCTGCAACTTGGCGACGGTCTCCTCATCCATATTTTCGACGACGCCCGACTTGGTTAACTTGTAGGCTTCCGCGTTCTTATCGAACTTTACTTCCTGGCTGGCGATTTTGGGGGTGCCTTTGGGCAGGCGCGACAGGTCCAGTTCGACCAACGGCAGGGCCTCCGCCCGCTCGTAGCTGCCGAGTACGGCGGCGTAGATCTCGCGGCCTTCGATGTACTCCTCGATAATGGCCTCGGAATCGAACGTGTCCTGGATATATTCCACTCGTTCCATCAGCTCTTTGACACCGTTTACGACAGCATCCGCATCGATTCCTATCGAACCATCCTCGGATAAGGGCTTCACGATAAGAGGGAAGGAGATGTTGTGAGCGTGCTCGATCCGGCCGCGATAGGCGGTAGCAAAGTATGGCGTCTGAATGCCATGGAAGGCGAACATCTTTTTGGCGACCGCCTTGTCCTGGGCGAGGAAGAGGGCGTGCGGGCCCGCTCCGGTGTAGCGCAAGCCAAGCAGGTCGAGATATCCTGCGATGTTCATTTCTTTTGTGTCATCACCCGCATATGATTCGGTCAAGTTGAAGATTAGATCCGCTCCGCACTTCACCAGGGCATGCAGGGATTGCGAATTTCCGTCGATCACATGGTAGAAGGGTTCGTGATCGAGCTTTTGTAGAGCTTCGAAAATTTCTTCCCGATCTTCTTTCGTTTTTCTTGCCTTTTTCTGCGCCTTCCGTTTGCGAGTCTGTTCCGCCGGAACCTCGGCGGCGGAGGGATCGTCGCCCCAGACGTCATAAAGCACAGCGATTTTGAGCTTCGTGCTGATCATTGCGTTCCCCGGTGCGGCCACGGAGCGTAAGCGTTGTACCAAACAATTCGATTCATTTTCATCATGGTTGAATAAACTTCCCCCGAGTCATGTAGTTCACCGCCAAGACTGTCGCGTAAACAGTAATTTCGGCGAGATGTTCGGACTCGCGCCTGGTCTCAGCTCGCAGCTTGAGCTCGCCGATTCTCTTCTCGATCACTTCGATCAATCTTTTTATCAGTGGACGCTGCACTCCCGTCCAATAAGCGATTTTGTCGACGACTTCTTTCCGGTGCTCGCCGGCCTGACCCCGTTGCGCCGTTTTGAAACGTTGAAGATGTCCACAAGATCGGTATCAAGCGCCAAGTCTACGACCGGAATTTCTTGTGCTATGGACTGCCGGTAAAACTCACCGACGGTGGATTCCATCTCGTCCACGGTGATATCAGTGTGCCCACGCCGCCGCATGGGATCCGCTCCGCCCAGTTCGCGGGCAATTTGATTTACGTAGCGCAGCTTTGCCATTGCGCCCCAACCTCGGTAGCGTTTACGCCAACTGGAACGCGGTGTTAGCCAGACAGCAAAGGTTTCCGCGAAATCTTCGTCCGGATGCTTTTGGGCATACCATCCGGCCAAGTGACGGACAAAATTTCGCGAGAAAGGCACCGGACGGTAAGTCTCCCGGTAGGGGCGGCGGAAGGGGCCAAATAATTGTTTCCACTCAGGTGTCTGGTAAAGCTTGTAAGCGTAATTGAATGCGTGGCCGGCTTCGTGACGCAAATACATCATAATCTCGCGGGTATCTTCAAGATCATTCATTTCCTTTTCGAGGAGAGAGAGATCCGGGCTGGCGAGATAAAACGGGATGCCGATGACCGGCTCACCGGATGGGCAGCCCCACTCGTCCGTCAGATAGCAAGTGGGACGGAACTTAGTAATTCCCTTTTCCTGAAGTTCCTCGTACAAGCGCTGAACATGGGTTTCTACGGGAGATCCGGCCAGCTTGAGGCCTAACTCACGAATGGGCTTGCTGAGTATCTCCTGGAAACCGTTGCGTGATTTTTCAACGTCGAGCACGGGATCTCACGTATTGAATGATAAGCCAGTCGCGACCCACGGGGAGGAGAGAGCGGCAGTCCGCTCCATTTTCAGACATTAACAAATCAGAGGGACGGGCTCTAAGATCACCAGAGATCAAGCACCATAGGTTGGATACAGTGCGGCGTGCGAAGCGAAGTACCCGGTGCGGCGAACTAAATGCCGCGGATGCGGAGTCCTCGCTTCGCGCAGTCACTCGGTTAGCCGACCTGCTTGGCCGCGAACTCGCCGATGAACGGGATCATCGGGCGTTCATTGTTATAGGCCCGGTACATGAGGTAGAGCTTGTAGGCGATAACCGCGAGCCAGAAGATTCCCCATATCGGCAGCATGACTAGGCCGCCGAATCCGGAGGTAATCGCGGCAATGATCATGCCAAGGATGGAGAAGACAATGCTCACTCCTACCAGCGCCACAGAAAATAAAAGTTCCTGCAGGGCGTTGAAACGAATGAATGGATCATTCTTGTACGGGTCGAGCACGAGCCAGAGGACGGCGATGATCCAGCCGACGAAGGGAGTGTAGGCCAGCATGCCGGCGACATTGGGCGCGAGACCCGTGCTGGCGGGTGCGCCAGTGGGAACAGGGCTGCGAACCGGTGCGGGCGCGGGCGCCGCCGCAGCGCTTCCCTGGGCAAGTGATGAACTGACTTTTGCGCCACAAGAGCCGCAAAAGGTAGCACCTTGATTCAACGGTCCGCCGCAACTCGCACAGAATGCCATGTCATGCCTCCTGGATCGAAATTTGCCACGGAATGATACCACTCAATGCAAGCGGGCTTACCAGAATCAGCTTGGCAATCCCATCCCATCGAAGTGCGGCCGAACCCGGCGCCTGGGGGCCAGAGGGTGGGTTGCAGATTGTTGCATCACGCTCTGAAATGCAGTTTGGAAGCGCGCCATCTCATCGTGCGTGCCAACAGTGATGCGGACATGCGTGGGGAGTGCGGGCCAGACTCGTCCAATATAGACGTTTTGGTGCGCCATGCCGTCGATGACTTCTTTTGCTGGGCGCTTCGTATCGAGCATGAAACAATTGGATTGAGAGGGAATGTAGGAATAGCCATGTTGGTCGAACCAGTGAAACGTGTCCTCCCGGATAGAGCTGTTGATGCGCTTGCGCTCGGAGACGAGGCGGGGATCTCTCAAGCTGGCGGTAGCCGCGGCTACCGCGGTAATCGGCATCGCGTTCCAACCGGCATATTGGTCAATTCTGGCCAGCAAGTCGGGCCGCGCGATTGCCAATCCACAGCGCAAGCCTGCCATTCCGTAGATTTTTGAAAATGTACGCAGCAGAATTACATCTTTGTCCGCCTTCACCAAGTCAATGGCGGATGGGGCATCAGAAAAGTGAATGTAGGCTTCATCCACCAGCAGGATGGATTTCTTTGGTTTATTTTCCAGCAGGTATTCGATATCGGAGTGGCTGGTCAGCGTGCCGGTGGGATTGTTAGGCGTACAGATGTAGAAGACTCCAGCGTCGGGCGCCGCAGCCAGCATAGCTTTCACATCGTGCGCATACATTTTTGTCAGTGGCACCTTCACCACACGTGCGCCAGCAACTTCGGCGGCATGCATTCCTGACTCGAATCCGGGATCGGCGGTGACGTAGCTTGCCTGGGGTGAAGTGTAGGCCAGCACGGTGTAGTGCAGGGGGGCGCTTGATCCCGGGAAAACTCTGACGTATTCCGGTTTCACAGCCTCCATTTGAGAAAAGAGAGCAATCAGGTCGTCAGTCATATTGAGCGAGTACCGGCCGCCTTGCGGCGTAATAGCCGCAATCGCCTGGCGCGCATCAGAGCAGGGGCCAAGCGGGTTCTCGTTGGAGTCAATCATGACGGCATCTTTGGGGAATGATTTGACTGCTGCCCGCGCCAGCAGCGGCTCCGTCACGATGCGGAGTGCCATGGCAGCGGAAGCTGCGGTCGAGACGTGTAGAAATGACCGTCGAGAGAACGATGAAAAAGAACCAGGCTGCATCACTTTCCTCCTGCTATCGGGAACGCGCTATTCCGTTTCGCATTATTATGGGGAAGAAACACGAAAGTGCAAGTCCCCTGCGTCCGCAAGATCATACGCCATCAATTCCTAGGTTTGTGATGCGCCTGCGGCACACGGGTACAATAGGGACTGATTCACCATGAAACAGGCGGTGCTCGAGATGTCGGAGATGTGGAAGCGGTGGGAAGGCCAGGTTGTGAATGGCACTTTTCCGCT
>QIAS01000361.1:0-6606 GCA_003225615.1 Acidobacteriota bacterium
GTCATCGGCCACGTATAGATCCAGACACCCATCCTTATCGTAGTCAAGCCACAGCACGCCCAAACCGTAATAGCCGCCTGGATCAATATTCAATTTTTCCGTGACGTCGGTGAAAGTACCGTCCCCATTGTTGTGATAAAGCCGATCGCGCGCGCCTTTCAATCCGCGAGGTCCGCAGGAGACCGGAATGCCGCGATACTGGCAGAATGGGCCGTTCCCGAACTCGGGCAAATGGTCCAAATCCAGCTCGACGTAATTCGCGACATAAAGATCAAGGTTGCCGTCGTTGTCGTAATCACCAAAAGCCGCGCTCGTGCCCCACCGCCCGGGATTGCCCACGCCAGCTTTCGCAGTTACATCCGTGAACGTGCCATCGTGGTTGTTTTTGTAAAGAACAGCGCCATCAAGATAGGTGACGTACAGATCTTCCCACCCATCATTGTCGTAGTCGCCGACCGCTACCCCGAATCCCCACCCGCAATGGGCTAAGCCGGACTTAGCCGTCACATCCGTGAAT
The DNA here is from genome assembly GCA_003225615.1 of Acidobacteriota bacterium. Classification (GTDB taxonomy): domain Bacteria; phylum Acidobacteriota; class Terriglobia; order Terriglobales; family Acidobacteriaceae; genus QIAS01. Next base: position 518 of record QIAS01000361.1, read on the forward strand.
GTGCCGTCGTGGTTGTTGCGATACAGTTTGCTGGCGTGGCATTTACCCGAGCGCAGATCCTCGATCTATCCATCCGTCGTTGTCATAGTCAAAGAGGGCAATGCCACCGCACATTGACTCCATGATGTAGCGTTTTTCCGGACTGCCGCAGGTGAGATGAAAATCAATTCCGGCAGCACGTGTCACATCCACAAATTGCGCTTGTCCGGGGGGAGCTGGAACCTTGACTCTAGGTTGAGACGCAGCTTTGGCGTGATCCCGCGCCTGCCGCGGAGTGCCACTGCCCAAAAGCCATACTCCGGTACCAATCAGCAGACCTAGCGCTAGCCATCGCACCGGAGAAGACAATGCAGTCATCAATGAATCCGGCCTGTGGCCATCCCTCCGGTCTGTTGCTGGTTTTTCTTTAGCTCCGCGAATCGCTGCCATTCCTGCTTGGCTTCGCTGTTGCCGGTTCTCTCGAAGGCGCGTGCCAGTTGGTAATGAGGACTTGGATCCGCGGGGTTTAGTTCCGCCGCTCGCCGCAGTGCGCTTATGGCAGGCTGGGCCTCACCTTGCATCAACAACGCTTTTCCCAAATCGTAAAAAGCATCGGCATTTTGCGGATTTAATTCCGTCGCGCGACGAAGATGCACAATCGCTGTTTTCACCTCTCCCGTCTCCAGCAGCGAATGCCCGAGCTGGTAGCGGACCTCGGGGTTTTCCGGAGAGCGCCCGATTTCCTTTTCGTATTCAGCTACGGCTTCCTTATTTTTTCCCAGACTCGCGTAAGCAAATCCCAGGTGATAGTGTCCCAGGGGCGCGTTGGGATCCAGGCGTAAGGCCGTCTGAAACTGTTGGATCGCCTGCAGAGTGCGATTCGAATTCTGATAAGCCCGCCCCAGCAGTAGATGCGTTACTGGATTCGAGCCTTTGGTCTTCAACGCCCTTTCCAGTTCGTCCGCCGCGGAAGAATATTGATTCTGGCTTAACAGCACGAGAGCAAGGTCGAAGTGAACATCCGAGTTTGCACGGTCCAGTTTTGCAGCCTGCTGCAATTCGCGCGCTGCCTCGGCATTTTGACCCGCCTTGAAATAGGCCAGCCCCAGCCAATGATGCAGTTCCGCGTCCTGCGGCCAACGCTCACCCGTCTGCCGCCCACTGGCTATGGCCGCATCAAGCCGACCCGCCTGCAAGTAGCTCAGTACAAGCCCCCGCGCCACTTCGAGATTTTCCGGCGCCAGTTGGCGCGCCTGCTCAAAATCCTCTACTGCAGCGACGAAGTTGCCGGCGTCAAGCGCGGCTTGGCCCTGTCGCACCAGGGCCTCTACTTGGGACGAAGCCGCTTGCGCAAAAGTGTTTGCAACCGCAAAACACAGCAGCACTACCAGAAGCAATCCCACTCGAAAGAGTTCGTGGCTAACGTGGCGTTCCGACCAACAAGGATCCACCTGAAAACAAGAGCCTGCACGGCCTGCATCCTCTAATTTCATCGCTGGGAGCATCCTAAACGGTTCCCGAGATGGGGCGCAATTTGCCCCTGAGGCGGTAATCCGCGCCCTCGGCTGCACGTTCCGAGACAACAGCCCTTCACCACTTGTCCCCATCATCCTGCTCGCCGTAAATTAAGGTTTAAAAATGGATCACCAGGATGGCGCCACCATGCTTGAGCACCACCGACGGCTGTTTGCCTATGACGAATGGGCGAACCACGAAGTTCTTCGTTCCCTCCAAGCCTCCTCAGATCCTCCTCGACGTTCCCTCCAACTGATGGCGCACATCCTCTCTGCCGAACGCCTCTGGCTTGAACGCCTGCAGGAGATCCCGCAGACCTATCCCGTCTGGCCTGATTTTCAACTGAGCCAATGCGAACGCGAAGCCGCCGCCCTGCCGCAACTCTGGCGGAACTACCTCGCTGGGCTTTCATCCGCCAAACTTTCCCAAGCGGTCCATTACAAGAACAGCAAAGGCGAGTCCTGGACCAATTCGGTTGAAGACATTCTCACGCACGTAGTCATGCATTCCGCGTATCATCGCGGGCAGATCGCCGCCGACATGCGCGCTACGGGAAATGTTCCCGCATACACCGATTTCATTCATGGAGTCCGACAGGGACTTCTCGAGTAAGCCATGAGCGACCGCAAGTTTTATCTTTTCCTTGCCGCGCAAATCCTGGCCACAGCCCTGCTTCTGAGCTGGCTCTCGGTATGGCCGGGTAGCTGGAATCTGTCGCGCTGCATCGGCTTCGGCCTCGCGGTCATTGGCCTTGCGCTCGTCTTTACAGCGCGCTACCAGCTCGGCAAATCATTTTCCGTGACGCCCCAGGCCCGGGTGCTGGTTACCCATGGACTCTATTCCAGGATTCGAAACCCCATCTACGTCTTCGGCAGCCTTGTGGTTTTAGGAACCATTCTGATTTTTCAGCGTCCTTATTTATGGTTCTTGCTGGCAGTGTTGATTCCCGTCCAGGCATTGCGTGCTCGCCGCGAAGCTGCCGTGCTCGAGGGAAAATTCGGCGAGAGCTATCGCCAGTATCGCCGCAAAACATGGTTCTGAGATGGCCACATCGATTATCCCAACTCATCCCCTGGAATGCCCGTGGGAAAGCACACCTCTTCGAACCCGCGCTCCGGCCACCGAAAATTCGCATTGCGCCGCAAGCTCCAGTAATCTGTCAGTTCTCCGGCCTGCCCGGAATTAATCCAATGAAACGCACTCTCCTCTATCTTGCTTTTCTCCTTCCGGCGCTGCCCGTGCCCGCGGCCCAGCCTACACTGCCTCCGCTTCCGGTTCCTTTCTCCAACAACGCCGTTGCAAGCCTGAAGGTTGGCAAACAATTCCTGCTGTTTTCGTTTATGGGAATCGGACCGGGCAAAACCTGGAAGGACATCACCAACGCGGCTTACCAGCTTGAGATGGGTGCCGCGAAATGGACCGAGATCCGCCCCGTCCCCGGACCCGCCGGCCGTCTGGCCGTTTCAGCCTCCGCCGCGCGGCAACAGGTTTTTCTCTTCGGAGGCTACGTCGTCGATGGTCAGGGCAGCGAGATCACCGTGCGCGATGTAAACGTCTACGAGCCTTTTGACAAAAGATGGTATCGCGGCGCCGACATTCCCGTCGCCGTGGATGACTCCGTCATCGGCACTTACCGCGATCGCTTCATCTACCTCGTCAGCGGTTGGTCCAAGACCGATGCGGTGCAAAACGTACAGGTTTACGACACTGAGAAGAACACCTGGAAACAGGCCACTCCCATCACGGGTACGCCCGTGTTCGGGCATGCCGGGGCGCTGCTCGATGACACCATCATCTACATTGACGGCGCTTACAAAAATCCCAAGGGCCCCACTCCACCCTACCTGGCTTCTGACGAGTGCTGGATGGGAAAGATCGACCATCACGATCCCACCAAAATTCAGTGGAGCAAAATTGCTCCTCATCCCGGCAACGCCCGTTATCGCATCGCACCCGGCGCTTCCGAAAAAGATAAGAAGATTTACTTCTCCGGCGGCACCGACAATCCTTACAACTACAACGGAATCGGCTACGACGGCCGTCCCGCCGAACCGTCTCCCGTCACCTTCGCCTGGGATCTGCGCACCAGTAAATGGGAGGTCATCAATGAAAATACCCCCAATCCCACCATGGATCACCGCGGGCTGATCGCCACTCCCGCAGGTCTGATCATCATGGGAGGCATGGAAAAAGGCCAGCAGGTTACTTCTCGTGTGACGCTAATTCCGCGCAAGTAATTTGTCATGAGCCGTTTGCTGATTCGGGAGCCCTTCCCAGCGTAGTGACCAGTAACATTAGAAAACACTTAAGGCAACTCCCTCCCGTGCCCTCCTGCCGCCTACCATCAGGTCATGAACCATCACAGCCCGCTTCGACTGCTCTTCCTTCTGTTCGTGCTCTACGGACGCGCTTTCGCGCAGGCCTTGCCCGACGCCCCTTCTCGCCATAAATTCTGGGACCGCCAGAACAAGACTTTATTTATCGTGCACGCGGGTCTGGAAACCGCCGATTTCGCCATCACTCATCACAACCTTGCCAACGGCGGCCGAGAACTGAATCCCATCGGTAAGCCGTTCGTGGAAAGCGGCACGGCCGGACAGATCACCTTTTTCGCCGGTCGCACCTTGGCCACCCTCGGCGTCAGCTACGCATTCCACCGTACGGGTCACCACAAATTGGAACGTGCTACAACTATGTTCATGATCGGCGATTCAGGTTATGGCGTTGCCTACAGCCTGGCCCATCACCGATGAACGGCTGAGTGTGGAGTTCCGCAAGCAAGCTCGTTCCTTTGAAAGCGGTGCTCCGCTTAGCAAACATCCCGCACAATGAATACAATGGTAGGTTCTGGCCGCGACTGCGAGTAGCAGAGTCTGGAGTGGGAGCGAGTAGAACGGGGCACTATCGTGACACTGCACCGCAAAACGCTGGTCATCATCGGAGCCACCCTGCTTGGGCTCCTCGTGGCCTTCTTCTTCCTTACTCGCTTCACCCTGCTCCGCCGCTTTGCCGATCACGAGAACCAGCAAGCTCGTCAGCAAGTGCAGCGTGCCTCCACCGCCTTGGATAACGAAATCGCCCAACTGAACACCATCTCAGTCGATGACGCATCCTGGGACGCGGCCTACGACTTCGTGCAGCAGCCCAATGCCTCCTTCCTGAATTCAAATTTCCCGCTGACCGTGCTCACCGAATTGCGCCTCGACCTCGTCGTTTTCCTCAACGCTTCCGATCACGTTGTCTTCCAGAAGTTCACCCGACAGAATGCTGAGTATGCCGTTCCAGCGGACGTTGCGAAAGCCATCCTCCAGCCCGGATTGTTGGTGCGCCATTCCGAATACGCAGATACGAATCGGGTGAGCGGCATCCTTCTGCTGCCCGACGGGCCCATGATGGTTGCCGCTTCCCCTATTCTGAAGTCCTCCGGTGACGGACCGTCAAAAGGTACCTTAATTCTTGGACGCCACCTGAGCGCGAACGAGGTCCATCGACTCTCGCTCCTCACTCACCTGGATCTACAGGTCCACGGTGTCAACGATCCCGGCCTTCCCTCCGACTTCCAGATCGCTCACAGCAATCTCTCGCGTTTGCAGCCCATTGTTATCCAGCCTGTAGATTCATCAACCATCGCGGGCTACCAGTTGATTCACGGAATAGATGGCCAACCCGCCATCCTCCTCGGTGTCCGTATGCCGCGGAGCATTCATGCAGAAGGCAAACGAACCGAGATTTACCTGTTGGGCTCCGCCATGGTGGTGGGCCTGGTTTTCGGCTTAGTCACCATGTTTTTGCTGGAGAGGTTGGTGCTTTCGCGCCTGATACGGCTTGGGAAAGATGTCGCCGACATCGGTGCTCACGGCGATCTTGCAGCCCGTGTCAAAAGCGACGGCAACGATGAACTCTCTCAACTCTCCGACATGATCAACCGCATGCTGGCCAACCTGGAACGCGTCCAGCAGGAACGTCGGCGCGACGAAGAGCGTTACCGCGCCTACATCGCCCACAGCACGGAAGGCATCTGGCGCTGCGAACTCCAGCAGCCTCTGCCGACCTCGCTGCCGGAAGACCAGCAATTGGAACACCTGCACCGCAATTTGTACTTTGCGGAGTGCAACGATGCTCTGGCCCGCCTTCACGGATTTGCCTCCGGCCAAGAGATGCGCGGCCTTCCTTTACGCAACCTGTTCAACATTACCCAGGCAAAAAACCTCGTTCTCGTGCGTCAGTTCCTGCGCTCGGGATACCTGGTTCTTGAGGGCGAATCAGTGGAAGCTCCTCCTGACGGACAAACCCGCTATTTTCTCAACAGCGTCAGCGGAGTCGTCGTCAACGGGTTCCTGCTTCGCGTCTGGGGCTCGCAAAGGGAAATTACTGAACAACGTCGCCTGGAGTCCCAACTCCGCCAGGCCCAGAAAATGGAAGCCATCGGCCGCCTCGCTGGTGGCGTGGCCCACGACTTTAACAACCTGCTCTCCGTCATCCATGGCTACACGGAAATCCTGCTGCGCCGTTTTCGTCCCGGCGACCCCGCTCACCGGGAAGCCGATCAGGTTCTCACCGCGACCGAACGTGCTGCCGCTCTCACCCAGCAGCTG
>QIAS01000361.1:6661-7220 GCA_003225615.1 Acidobacteriota bacterium
TCAAAGACATGGATCACATGCTCCGCCGCCTCATCCGCGAAGACATTGAGCTCACCATGCATACCGACCAGGAGTTGTGGCTGGTTCGCGCCGACCCCGCTCAAATGGAGCAGGTCATCATTAATCTGGTGGTCAATGCCAGTGACGCCATTGCCAGCGGCGGCCGCGTAACCATCGACACCAAGAACGTTTACCTCGACGAAACCGCTATTCGCCAGGACCCCTCACTCACCCCCGGCCACTACGTGGTTCTGTCGGTGAGCGACACCGGCATTGGCATGGACGCAGACACCCGCGCCAGAATCTTTGAGCCCTTCTTCACCACTAAGGAATTGACCAAGGGAACAGGCCTCGGCCTGGCAACCGTCTATGGCATCGTGCGGCAGAGCGGAGGGCACATCTCCGTCTACAGCGAGCCTGGACACGGTTCCACTTTCAAGATCTATCTGCCGCGCGCCGAAGGCAAGCTGGAGCCCGTTGCTGCCCTCGACAAGCTGGAACCTCCACCCAAAGGCTCAGGCACCGTGCTGCTGGTCGAAGACGATGCCGCCGTCCGCGG
>QIAS01000362.1:0-1382 GCA_003225615.1 Acidobacteriota bacterium
TGGAGTTTCAATGATGACGAGTCAACAACCCGGTCGCGGAGCAATGCATGAGTAAGCGCGCATGAGCTGAAGTCTCTTGTCAATTGGACCAAGCCCGATGAAGGCGACCGTTCACAATATTGGTTTTCTCGCTTCTCCTCGCCCATCATCTCTCTCATTGTCGTACTGGCCACGGCCGGGGCCTACCTGGCCTTCACCATCCCGGTTTCTGTCTTTCCTGAAACCAACTTCCCCAGGGTGATCGTCGCTCTCGATAACGGAGTCATGCCCATTGATCAGATGCTGGTCACGATCACGCGCCCCATCGAAGAAGCAGTTAACAACGTGCCGGGCCTGCAACAGGTGCGTTCGATTACCAGCCGTGGGCAGGCGGAAGTCGATCTCTTCTTCTCCTGGAACGTTGACATGCTGCAGACACTTCAACTGGTGAATGCGGCAGTAGCTCCCGTGCAACCGCTATTGCCGCCCGCGGCGAAAATCGATACTCACCGCCTCACGTTCGCCAGCTTTCCAATCCTGGGCTACAGCCTGACCTCCGATAACGTTTCCCAAAGTGATTTATGGGAGCTCGCGACTTATCGCCTGAAGCCGCGCCTGAATCGCCTCGACGGAATCGCAACCGTGATTGTGCAGGGAGGCCAGGAACCTGAACCATATCGTTCCCGATGCCGCTAAGATGCTTATCGGCTCGGTCACGGTGGGGGACATCCTGGATTCCGTCCGCAAGACCAATCTCATCGGTTCGCTCGGATTATTAGCCCAGGATCATGAGCTCTATCTCGCCCTTATCAATGGGCAGGTCAAAAGTCCCGACCAAATCGGACAAATCGTCCACGGCCTGAGAATAGTGTCCAATCGTTTTCAACCCAGGAACTTGGATCACCTCTTTGTCTAGCATACGATCACCTCGTAAAGGGAAAGAAGTCTAAACCACGCCCTTAGGCAGTTTCAAAGACAGGTCTCCCCATGACTCCCTTTTCGCCTGACATCGAGTACGCCGAACGTGGACAAGGGCAGCCACTGCTGTTTCTGCCGGGAAGCTTTGGGACCGGTGCTGGTTGGAAGCTCGTTATCGGCAGACTTGGCGAAGGCTATCGGTTCATCACCACCAGTTTGCTGGGATATGGTGCAACCTCAGAACGTCGGCCGGCAGGCAATACGACAATGGCGCACGTGCTCGACTCCCTGCTTGAGCGGATTGAGGAGCCGGCCCATCTCGTAGCGCACTCGTTCGGTGGGTTATCGGCGATCGCTCATGCGCTCTATGGGCGACGCAAAGCGATCAGTCTGATCCTGGTAGAACCCAACCCGTTCGGCATTCTACGGCAGCGAGCGATCCCGAGCACTACGGCATGTTCAGCGCCATGATGCATGCTTATTTC
>QIAS01000362.1:1449-9624 GCA_003225615.1 Acidobacteriota bacterium
CGCGATTACATTGTTGCGACGACCCCGACCAACATCCGCGACTGGACGTCTGCTAGTGGCTTTGAGCCACCGCTCACTGAGTATGGAAACCTAGCGGTTCCGACGCTCATCGTTCAGGGGCAAAATAGCCATCCGGCCATGATGAAAATCGCCGAGCTGCTTGCGATGCATCTTCAGAACGTCGATCTTGCGGAGATCGAGGGAGGCAGCCATTTCCTGCCAGCAACACACCCCGGCGAGGTCGCTACGCTGATCGCCATGCATGTGAAAATGCTGACCAGTTATCAGTAAATTGTAGGTTCGATTCCTTCCGCGCTCACCAACCTTTTCGATGACTTACCCACAAAAAGCCCGCACGGAAGCACTTTGACGCGAAATTGAAAAGGCGCACTAGCTCACATTGGACCGAAGCGTACGGCACACTTACGGCACGCCTGAGGCAGGAAATCAAAAAACAGTGTCGCAGCCCCGTTCACCTGCACGTTTGGTTTTGGACGAGGCTGAGCGCCGACCAGTTCTGATGAGAAACTAAATCGATGGCTAATTTACAAGGACGAGGTTCACCTCTGAACCTTGAAGAGGGCGTCAATAGCCCTATCGATGTCCCATCGAGAATTGTAAAAATGAGGAGAGAACCTCAAATTGCCCTCTCGAACGGCGATATCGACGCCGGAGTCGGCGAGCACTGCGGCAGCCCGATTCACTTGCCGCTCATGTGCTGTAACTACGACGATGGCCGAACGTGATGCGCGGTCTTCCGGACTTACGACCTGAAAATTTGTGCGGCGTAGTTCGGCGATCAGATAGGAAATCAATTCGTCGTCGTATTCCTCGATGCGCTTTGTTCCTTTTGCCAGAATGTGCTCAATCGAAGCAGTCCAAGGCATGAAATTCAGGAAATTGGCCGTGCAGAATATGTCAAAGCTGCGCGCGTGAAGGTCCGACCGAAGGGAATAATCCCGCATATGTGCCAAGCTCCCCCCCTCCTGCATTGCCAGCCAGTAGCCGTGGTTCACTTGTAACGACTCGCGTAGATCCGGAGCAATCCAGCAAAACCCGGTCCCGTACGGCCCGCACAGCCACTTGTAACCACAGCACGTGAGCGCGCTCATTGAAAAATCCGTCATATTCAGACATTTGGCCCCCAGACCCTGGGAGGCATTGAGGACAAAATAAACACCGGTGTGCCGGCAGACATTGGAGACCGCCTGCAGATCAATCGCGTGACCGTTGAAAGAATTCACCCAACTCGTGCAGAACAGCCGAGTGCGCGGCGACATTTTCCCCCGTAATTCTTCTGCAGTAACAACGCCGGATGCTGGCTTGATGAATCGGACCGACACTCCTCGCGCTTTCAGTACCAGCCAAGGGAAAACATCAGCAGGAAAATCCCCATCAACCAGAAGGACCTCGTCGCCCGCGGACCAGCGGATCCCATTGGCCAATAGATCGAGGCCGTAGGTGGCGCTGTTTCCGAGGATGATGTCTTCGGGAGAGGCGCCAATTAGGTTTGCAAGCGCCTCGCGCAGGCGGTGCGGGACGCTGAAGAAAGAATCATCGGAGATGAGATTCGGGCTGGCCTTCTGCTCAATTGCCTTTCGGGCAGCTTCAATTGCAACGTTTGGTAACGGCCCCTGATGCGCGGCGTTCAGCCACGAGCGTCCACCAAATAAACCAAAATCGCTCATTGCAAAGCTCTCCTCGCGTCCGTATGTCATGCCGTTCTGGATCATTGCCGTTAGACGTGACGACTCTTATCCAGATTTTACGATTATCTCGCCCTCCCGCCTTGTAATCAGAGACTCGGACCCGGAGCGGCAGAACGCGACAATGCTCCTGACGTGAAGAGTTGGATTGACCTAACGGAATGGACCCATCCCGATGGAAGAATGTAGCAGCAGCGTGGCTGCTGATTTTATCGAGGAGGCCGGTTCAAGAAGGTTGCGACAGTCGGGCTGGATATTGCCAAGCGTGTATTTCAGGTGCACGGAGTCGACAACAAAGGCGTCGTCTTGCGGCGAAGACTCCAACGAGACGAAGTGGCGCCATTTTTTTTGCGAACCTGCCGGCATGTGTCGTAGGCCTGGAAGCATGTGGAGGAGCGCACCACTGGGCACGAAGACTTCAACCACCGGTAGTCGGAAAATTCGAGGGCAACATTGGGATATTCGAGGGACCCGACACGTTCAACGGGACTCCCATTCTGGTGCGCTTCACCTGGACAGTGAACCCCAAAGCCTCGCAGGCAAGAGCAAAGTGGGAGCAAACGTTAAATCCAAAAGGTTTGCCGGTCGTAGCAAAGTGGGAACAGGCGTTCTCAAAGGACAACGGTAAGACATGGGAGACCAATTGGTACAACGAATTTATCCATGACGATAACTGCACGCCCACACCGTGACTCAATGTCCGCCTCAGAACCTCATTTCTTCCGGCGCCTGCGATCAGAGTTAGCCGGTATGACTCTTCAACCGATCATTATTTGCCCTAATAAGAGAAGGTCCGGAAGCTCGCCGCTGGTTTTGTCAGGGTGTGGTGAAGTGCTTAACTGGACTCTTCACGCCATCGCTTGTGCCGCTGGCTTCCATCGAGTCAACCCTGTAGTAATAGGTGGTCCCGGGCTTGAGACCATCGAGGCGTACGCGGAAAATTGTACACGGATGACCTCGGTTCAGTCTGATATGAGACTTAGCCGTCTCTTTCAGATCCCCGGGATCGGTGCCGTAGGTCACCACGCCGAAATGCTCATCCGAGCCACCCGGATTATTGCTTGTCCATCGGATAATCGCCCAGCTGCTTTTAGCCGATTCCAGCTCTGGCCCCAGCGTAATATGAACCCGGGCAGCTTTCTTAGCAGGAGGGAGAATCTCCTTCGGCCTGTAAGGACTTGTTTGGGCCACGACCGAGTTTGAGCAGAACAGACTTAGAGCCGCAGCGCTGAAAAATAGCTTCTGGACAATTTCATTCACCTCAAACCTCCAGGAACCTAAGCGACTAATGCAGGTCCGCGAATCTCAACTCAGGGCGCATGGGGTTTGCCCCATGCGCCTTCGTCTGTCTACGCAGCTTCAGGGTTTTTCTCTCATTAGCGCCCTAATCGCGACCGCAGAAATGATCGCCGAGTTGCCTTGAGTGGAAGCGTTGCCGCCAGTCTTGCAAACGCCGGTGTACGTATTGATATCGGGATAGGGCGTCGTGAACCCGTCGGTTAGCGTTTCCAGGAATTTGACGATCTGATTTTCCTCCGTGTCTGTCAGGCCAAGCTTACCGATCGTCATGTCTAGATTTTGCGGGACCTCCGGTGCAGGCCAGCAGTTTACTTTTTCGGTTGTTCCTGCCGGGCAGTTTCCGCTTTCGACGCTAAAAGGGAATACGTCGCGAGTATTGTAGAAATGAACCAGTTGCTTCAGGCTCTTGATGTAGCCGTTGTGGAAGAACTCTTTTTGAAAATAGGGGCCCGGCGCATCCGTGCTTTTGCACTGAGGCGGTACCAGGGCCACATCACGTGCGGTGGACGTCTGCATTCGGCCGTCGGAGGTCGATGCAAATTTGGTCCAACTCGAGTTCGGGTTGGGAGCAGAGCCGAAACCGCTTCTCAGGAAGGCCCCTAGACCGAAGTCGGTGTAGGCAAAGCCCTCCGGATTGGCCGTAAATCCGAAGGCGTCCGGCGTGGTCTGGTAGTAAAACGCATCCCTGGGATTCTTCGGAACTCCAAGGTTGGCATAACCAAAGCATGTGAACAGCGGTCGTGTGTCTGCTGCTGCGCCGGTATCCTCACTTCCCGGCGCCGTACCTTCCGGCGGCGGGGGCGTGGGTGCAGTGGACCTGCCATCCAGATGGCAAGAGTTGCAATTTCCTTTTCCACGGAACAGCTTGTAGCCGGCCATCTCATCCGCGGTCATGTTGTATTTGCCCGCCAGGAACGCGTCGAACTTCGACGAGAACGCGCTGACTGCGGGCGACGATTCGTAGAACGAAATCGACTGCGCCCAGTGATCGTAAACTGCGTTGGAGCGAGCACGGTCTGCTGGGCTTAGTTGAACGGGAGTGGCGTTCGAGCCGAACACCGCGGCGCCCCCCGGCGTTTCGCAGATTTCCTCGGTGTTCGATGGGAAGCTGATCGAAAACGATCCCTTTCCCCACACCGCCTCAAAAAGAGGCCGGTACACGGCTTGGGAAAGCCGGAACGTAATGCAGGCAGTATCCGGTGCACCCATCTCCTGAGTGTCCACCGGAGGATGCTGCGCCTGCTCGGCATCTGCGCTCTGCAGCAGATATCCGGTCGAACGTGCATCCCAGAAATTCCCACCAAAGAAAGTGCCCTGAGTAGCGTTGTAATTGAGCACGGGGAAATCTGGTGAATACGTATATCGCTGGGCTGTTCGCTTGCCGGCGCGAATACGGAACGATCCAGGGTACGCGATCATTGTCAGATTCACGGACGGAATCGGTCCGCTGAAACCAGCGTAGGGCATGTGGCAGGACGCGCAGGCCTCATTCTTAAACACGGATATGTTCTGGTCGAAATTCATGAGCTTGCCGAGCGTTCGCACTGCTGCATATCCCGAGCCCTGAATGGTTGGCGGTTGACCTATGAACTTCAGAGGAGGCAACGCGTGCCACTCGGCAATGGCTTCATTTTCTATGAAGGTGACCTCGCGCCGAACTCTTGCCAGCTCGGAGCTCAAGTCGGACGGGAGAATGCCAGGTGGGTAAGGGTTGTAAGTTTGCGGTGTGGGGTCGACCTCGTCGCCTTTGGTCATCATCACGGCCCCCAGCACCGTTAAGCACACCACAGACAGAACGATCAGAGTTGTGCGCCGCATTGTCTTCCCTTTCTTGATACCTGAGTTACGGACCTAAAACGGACTTAAATCTGACATTGCAGACTTGCGGGAAGGGTGGTCAGGGGGCACGCCAAAATCTGGATCACCCGAAAGACTAGCGCGGGAGGCGATAGCTATGTAATCGGCTAGCGCACACCCAGGTGAAAACGGTCGGAGACTAATCTTGAACACTGGTGTGGTCAATACAGTTTTTTACCTATTAACTTGAGCGGCAACGTCGGCCAGGTACAAAGCTGAAAGTATTTCGCAGGCGATTTCACCGCTTAAGAGACGAGAAAGCGGTTCTAAAGTTTTGTGAGCTGCAAGCCAGGGCGCTCGTCTGGTGGGGCATCTCTTCTGTTCGGCATCCGGCATCATTGGAAAGACGACCAATGGCAGAACTCATTCACGAACACTCAGCAAGGGTGAAAGGGGCCGACGGCACAACCTACATCGTGCTCATCCACGCGCAAGAGAGAACTGACGGCACATGGGAGGGATGGTTCGAGTTTCATCCCACCGACAAGCGCAGACCGGTGTTGCGCACAGAACAAGAGACATCACAGCCTAACCGTACGGCCCTGGAGTACTGGGCGTCTGGTCTCGAGCCGGTTCATCTTGAGGGGGCATTCGCCCGCGCCCAAGGTCGGCTACTGTAGTTGCGGAAACTCTCCTCGCTCCAAAAAAAACTGTTTTGAGACAGCGAACTAAAAATCGCCGTTTTTTAAATTTGGGCACACAAATAAATCCCCGCACAAATTAGAAAACAATTTCAAATTGCGATTGTTTTAGTATTTTTATGAGTTTTGGGAAGCTATCATACACTAGCATGTGCTCACATCCGTAAAAGGCATTTGCCGCTGTGGGAAGTTGCCAAGATGTTGCCCGGTCGTAGCGTCGAAGTACTGAAGTAGCGGCGTATCCAGATTTGCCTTGAAATCGCCGCGTGTGATCGCGATGCCCAGAATGACGGAGCTCACCGTCTTGCTCACCGACTGCATGCTGTGCAGATCGCTGCCGTCGAAATACGGGTGCCATGCCGGGTCAAAGTAGTTGTACCATCCGGTCAGATGGGCGTTCAGGGGTCCGCGAGTCTTCGCCTCTTTTCCGTAAATTTGTGCGTAGTCGTGGGGATACTTGCGCTCGTAAACCTCTTTCCCGCAGCGGAACACTTGAAAGCTGTCAACTAGCGCATCTTTGCCACTGCCCAATTCCGCATCAAACGCCGGGCTTGTCCTTGGCCCAGCCCCGAGTTGGCCAAGGCGTTCCACTGGAATCCTTGCTCTGAGCATCGAGTTCCCCGGGTGATGCAACATAGATCAAAAGGACGAAGTGCGCGAGTGACAGGACCAGGCGGGACGTCAGAGTCATTAGTCGCCCTCAGTAGGTTTTGCAGAGCTTCGGAGCGAGATCGTACGGTCACGGCCTAGACATGTCAAACGCGACTCGTAGGCTGGCAACGACTGCCCCCATCTCCATGAAAAATTTCCCCACTGGCGTCGGGATTCGCTATTGGCGCTGCGGGTACAGAATAAGTCTTGGCTTCGTGGCGTTTCTGCACCGAGCACGCGAGGGTCACGGCGTCGGCACCGTTCGGGCGCGCGGCCGTGTCGGGAACCGGCACGCTTGACGACAGAATCCAGCCGCCGAATCACTCGATATCGGAGGCGCAAGGGCCATTGGCAGGTGCAGGACCTTCGGGAAGCCCATTGCGATGCAGTTCTGAAGTCGCGGGTCGGGATTAGTATTCGTCCCGCTGATACGGCAGTGGGCGCTACTGCACGCGCGGTAGCACCTTCAGCTCCTAGGCCGCTGGCACCACATCTCGGCTGCTTTCGAAAGTGGGGCGGCTAATCCCCAGCTTGTGCATCTTGTGGATCAGGGTAGTTCGTTTCAAACCAAGCTTGGCGGCTGCGCCTTTCGGTCCGCCGATCACCCACCCGACTCCCTCAAGCGTTCCCAAAATCAGAGTGCGTTCGGAGTCCCTCAGAGTAGTTCCAGCCGGAGAACTGACGACACTTCGAGTCGCTGTGGTCGTCGGCAAAGGATTGGGAAGCACGCCATCGTTGGAAAGGATCACGGCACGTTCAATCAGATTCTGCAGTTCGCGGATATTTCCCGGCCAGTGGTAGGAGCTGAGCGCAGACATTGTTTCCGACGGAATCTGTTCGATCTGCTTACCCATCACGCGGCCACACTTCTCAACAAAATGTGCCACCAGGCCGGGAATGTCTTCGCGGCGGTCACGCAACGGGGGCAACTCGATCGGAAACACATTCAGGCGATAGTACAAATCATTGCGGAATTGCCCTTCCCTCACCATCTCCTTGAGATCACGATTGGTTGCGGTCACCAGGCGAACGTCCACCTGATGCGTCCGAGTGCTGCCCAAGCGCTCAAATTCCTGTTCCTGCAGTACACGCAGCAGTTTGGGTTGCAGGGCCGGCGGAATATCGCCCACCTCATCCAGGAAGAGAGTGCCCTTGTCGGCCAATTCGAAGCGTCCGGTCTTTTGCATGATGGCTCCGGTGAAAGCGCCCTTCTCATGTCCAAAAAGTTCACTTTCCAGCAGATCCAGGGGAATGGCAGCGCAATTCACTCTTACAAACGGGCGTCCGCAGCGTGAGCTGAGGTTGTGAATCGCGTGCGCGATCAGCTCCTTGCCCGTGCCGGTTTCTCCCTGGATAAGAACAGTGGAACCGGTAGGCGCTACGCGTTCAACCTGTTCGAGCACCGCTTCCAGAGCAGGGCTATTGCCTATGATCTGTTCAAATCTGCGCTCACAAGGTGCTGGATCAGGACTTGCGAATTTTGCGAAAGCTCCCACAGAGAACCTCCTGGGCTTGCGTGCACGGTTTGTTAACGAGGGTAACTCCCCAAGGCCGCTCGAACACTTTCGAGCAGGGCTTCATCATCGAACGGTTTTGCCAGGAACTCCACTGCGCCAGCTCCCGTATCTTTTCGTCGCCGTGGGCGGTGATAAAGATGGTGGGAATCCGGCAGTGCTCCGCGTTCAGCTTTGCCTGCAGTTCCAAACCGGAGATTCCCGGCATGCGGATATCCGCGATTAAGCATGCAGTCTGGTGTTGTTGCCCGGAGGTCAGGAATTCCTCCGCCGATGCAAACGCTTGGGCCGGCAATCCGACCGCTCTCAGCAGGCCCTGTAAAGCGCTGCGCATCAAATCATCGTCATCTACAATCGCAACCATGTTCGTCTTCCCCTGCGTGGCCATAGTGTGAACGTATCAACTCCCCCAGAACGGCGCAATCATACGTTGGTATGCAGGCACTAACACCCCGTGATCAGAGCCATTGCAGGCCCTAATTGCGAAAGCAGCTAAGAGGGGAGGAC
>QIAS01000363.1:0-3448 GCA_003225615.1 Acidobacteriota bacterium
CCCTTTTGAATCGCCTTGTCGAGGGCGGACACGGTCTGCCGGAATGTCTGTTCGGCGCTCTGCTTGTCGCCCTTGGCGAGTGATTCGCGCAGTTCGCGCAGGGCGCTGCGCAGGCGGGAGCGGTTGGCGTGGTTGCGGTCAGCGCGCTTCGGGTTCTGACGGGCGCGTTTCAGCGCCGAAAAATGATTTGCCATGCTGGTTCGTTACCTTCGTTTTCTCTGGAAGATGTTCCGGTGGGTACCGAATACGTTATTGTACGGGAGTAAGTCCTGAGTGGTCAAACGGATATGGCCGACGCCATCGAGCGCCTGAAGGTCTTGATCGACTCTTCCACCCCTATCGTGGTCATGGAGACGGTGGAGGAAATGCGGGCGGTGCGTGTGGTGCGGATCGCTTGCTCCAGCCTCAACCTGGCCACGTTTGAATGGAGCATTGCCAGCGGCTTGGTTCGTTGCGGGCAGCCGACTGTCGAAACCGCCCTGATCACCGCCGGCCTTGCCGAGGGCGGATACGATCATCCCACCGACGATGCTAAGGCCTTATACAACAGCCGCGACCCGGCACAGATGCTGGGGAACCTGGAAGGTCTTACCCTGGAAGCGGCGTTCATACTCAAAGACTTCCATCGCCATATGGACGACCCCGTCGTCGTCCGCCGGCTGCGGGACGTAGGACAGAAGTTCTCGGCTAACCGGCGCACCGTCATCATCACCGCTCCTAAGATTTCAGTTCCGCCGGAACTGGAGAGCCTGGTCGAATTTTTCGAATTGCCATTGCCGGACCGGCAACGGCTTCGCCAGATCATCGATGAAACCCTGGTGCGCGTTTCGAAAATCCACACTCTGCAGAGAAAGCTGGATGCGAATGGCCTGGACGCACTGGCCGAGAACCTGCGCGGCTTGACCGAAGAAGAGGCGGAGCGGGCCATTTCTCAGGCTCTGGTCTCGCGCTATGCGCTCTGTCCGGAAACCGTGACGGATGTACTGCAGGCCAAGAAAGACCTCTTGCGGCGCTCGGAGATGCTGGATTTTTTCCAGGACTCCGCCAGCATGGCCGCGGTTGGCGGATTGGAAAATCTGAAGGGTTGGCTGGCCCAACGGCAAGGCACATGGGAAGAGCAGGCGCGCGCTTTTGGCCTGGATCCGGCCAAGGGCATCATCATTCTCGGCGTGCAGGGTTGCGGTAAAAGTCTTTGTGCGCGGGCGGTCGCGGGCGAGTGGAAATTGCCGCTGGTGAAGTTCGATACGGCCGCCATCTATGACAAGTACGTTGGCGAGACCGAAAAGCGGATTCAGAAAGTCTTTCAGGTGGCCGAAGGGCTCGCGCCCTGTGTCTTGTGGATTGATGAGTTGGAAAAAGTATTTGCCGGGAGCGGGCCGGATTCAGCCTCCGCCGATGCCGGCGTTTCGTCGCGGCTGCTGGCCGCGTTCTTGTCGTGGATGCAAGACCGCAAGGCGCCAGTATTCGTCGCTGCCACGTGCAATAACGTGACCGTGCTTCCGCCAGAGCTGATCCGCAAGGGCCGCTTTGACGAATTGTTCTTTGTGGATTTGCCCAACCAGGCAGAGCGAAAACAGGTTTTCGCAATCCAGTTAACGAAGCGGAAACGCAATCCAGCGGACTTCGATCTGGCGCGCATTGCCACCGCGGCTGCCGGATACTCAGGCGCGGAAATCGAGTCAGCAGTCCAGACAGCGCTCTACGCCGCCTACTCCCAAAAACAGCAGGTGAGTACTCAACATGTGCTGGACGCGCTGAAATCAACCGTGCCGCTCTCAACCACCCGGGCTGAGGAGATCGAGGCGCTTCGGTCGTGGGCACGGCATCGGGCAGTGCCGGCATCCGTTCCGGCCTCCAAGGGCGAGGGAGCGTAGCCGTATCAGACCTGCTTCCTATCCCCCGCGTTCATCATCTAAAAAGCAGGTCAGTGCTGTGGCCGTAGGTACCATTGACTCCTACTCTGGACTGGCGGTACCCTTACCCACAATGGTTGTTGCTTGCACCTCGGTGGCGAGCACCCCGGCTGGTTCCATCTCCAGAGAGAACAATACTGCGCGTAAAAAGCTGGGTTTCGAGTATGCCCGGTGCGGGTTCGGCACATCTAAGAACCGGCAGGGTACCCGTGCACGCGGCTAGCCGCATGAGCGGGACGGACTGCCCGCGTCCGCCAGGTGAGTACCTGGCCGGTGCGAGGCGATAAGGGAGGTACGAGGGGTTCACAGTGCGCAAGGCGCACGGGAGGAAAGCACCAGGCTACTGAATGAAGAAAAGTATTGAGATAAGTCCCAACATTGAGACCCTGTTCGGCACGCGGGACGAAAACCTGCATGTGCTGGAAGATGGCCTGAACATCAATATCGATTTGCGCTCCGACTCGGTCGAACTGGAAGGAGCTGCCCGCGACGTAGCACGAGCCGAGCAAGTCTTCTCCGACTACGACTTCCTGCAGCGCTCCGGATTCACCTTTACCAACGGCGACCTGAACAGCATGCTGCGCGTGCTGATCGCCGATCCCAAAGCGACCCTGCGCGGGTTGGCCGAAGCCGGCCGGCAACGCTCGTTAGGACGGCGCAGTGTGCAGCCCAAGAGCGTCAACCAGCGCCGCTATCTCGAGGCCATCGAGAAACACGACATGGTATTCGGCATCGGTCCCGCGGGCACGGGAAAAACCTATCTGGCGGTTGCCATGGCAATTTCCGCGCTGATGGCCAAGCGGGTGAACCGGATCATTCTGGCGAGACCGGCAGTGGAAGCAGGCGAGCGGCTTGGCTTCCTGCCGGGAACACTCCAGGACAAAATCGATCCCTATCTGCGGCCGCTCTATGACGCGCTTTATGACATGCTCGATCCCGAGAAGGTAGATCGTTACTTGGAGAAGAATGTCATCGAAATTGCGCCTATAGCGTTTATGCGCGGACGTACGTTGAATGACTCTTTCGTCATTCTGGACGAGGCGCAGAACACAACTTCCGAGCAGATGAAGATGTTTGTGACCCGCCTGGGATTCAATTCCAAGGCGGTGATTACCGGAGACGTGACCCAGATCGACTTGCCCAGCGCGCGTCGAAGCGGGTTGCTGGAAGCCGTGGACGTGCTCAAGAGTGTGGAAGGTCTGTCCTTTGTGTACTTCGACGAAGGCGACGTGGTGCGCCACCACCTGGTGCAACGCATCATCCGCGCGTATGACGAGCACAAGACCAAGGCCGCGGAAGATCAGGTAACCTTGCTAGAAGCCAAGAACCACAGCAATGGCAAAAGCAACGGGACTGCGGCGGAACAGACGCAGCGGGAGAATACGGCTATGCCGGCTCCTCAGGAAAACCCGGCTCAGGAATAGAATAGGATTGACTCGCCAGGAGGGTACCCAACGGGCCCTCCTGTTTGTTTTGGGTTGTTAGTACCAAGTACCGGGTGCCTGGTACCGAGAAGAACAAAGCCGCTTTGTTGG